>URUW01000037.1 GCA_900551205.1 uncultured Collinsella sp.
GACGCTGCAAACGCCCCTAAGCGGCAATCTGACGTTCAATCGTCGGTCGCGTACCGAAGTACGCTTCCCTCCTCTTTCACGTCACCTTGCTCGCCTAGGGGCGTTTTCGCTGACGTATGCTCAGTCTGCAACTCAATTCAGCTCCAAGCAAAAAGGCCGAAGTCCCGAAGGGTTTCGGCCTTTGTTTTTTGCAGCGTCCAGGCGCAGTTTATCGATTCTCGATGCTGCCGATGTTTTTGAGCTCGATGGAGATGAGGCCGTTGGGTTCGTTGACGAACTCGATGTACTCGGAGTTCGAGCCCATCTCGGCCGGAAAGCTGATCTCGATGCCCGTGTCGGTACGAATCTTGTGGTTGCGCACGGCCGCACGCTCGACCTGCTTGCGCTCCACGGGCACACGCTCGGGCACCTTCTCTTCGGTCAGCGCCGCACGTACGCTCTCCTTGATGACCGGTTCGTCCTCAAAGACCTCATCGACGATATCCCAAGGCGGAAGCTCCTCGTCATCCTCGACCTTCTCGGCCACAGCGGCCTTAACCTTGGCGAGCGCCACGGCCGTATTGGCACCGTGCTCCTCGGCGACCTCCTCGACCACGCGCGTCACGGTGTCGATGACCTCCTTGCCCGATACGCCCGTGTCGCACTGCAGCAGGCCATCGGGGATAAGCATACGGTCCTCGCCGGCAATCTTGCGCTTCTTGTCCACGTAGCCGATCTCCATGGTACTCGCGCGCACGATGGCATAGCTCGGCACCTTTTGCGAGGGGTTCGGCAGAATGGCGTAGTGGCGCGCGATGTCGTTGCGCACCTCTCCCTCCTCGCGGCCCACTTCGTGCATAAAAGCCTGCTTTGAGCCCAGCAGCATCACGGCAAACCAGCGGGCATCCTCATCGTCGTCAAAATCGGCCACGAGCACGTCGGTGGACTCGGCTTTCTCGGCTTTGGTGAGCTCGGAGGAGATAAACTCTGCAATCTGCTGCGACAGTTCCACGAACTCGCGCTCGCCAAAGAAATAGCCCTTGAGCTCGCCGCCAAACGCAGAGTTCTCGGCAAATGTGGCGCGTTTATTGTCGGCCGAGGTACGTGCGCGGCGCAGATGCGTGGTCACGAAGTTGCGCACGGTGCGGCTCTCGATATCGAGCTCGCGCTGGCTCATAACGTTGACGGCAGAGTCAAAGTCCAGGATATGCAGAATCGCGTGATTGATTTTCATATACGGCATTCCGTTCTAGATCGATTTCGGCACGAACCAGTATAGCGGTCGAGCCCTCCCCAAGCGCATCGAAGATTGGTACATCGGGGACAGGTTGCTTTGCACCAATGGCTAGCGCAGGAGCTCGGACTGCCAAGCCTCGAGCTGTTCTGCCAAACTCTTGCCGGCAGCGGGCATGTCGATCTGGGGTCGCTTGGGCAGCAGTGCGCATTTAAGGATTGCCACGATGGTCTGCGAGACAAAGCGTCGCGTATCCTTGTCAAAGCCTTGCGCAGCCTGGAGCATCACGGGCAGGCTCTCGCGCAGATTCCCAGCGATATCCGCAAACCGCTCAGCACCCGTAGCCTCAAACACGGAGAACAACGCATCTACAAAACGCTCGCGCTCGCTAGGCGACACTGCAAGCAGCATCTCGCGAATAGAGCCATCAACGTATCGAGCACCGGCGGACAGGCGCTCACAGTACACGAAGTCGCGACCATCAACCACCCAGCTAAAGGGATTGTGTTGCAGCAGGCTGAACTCGGTGCTCTCAACGATGGCATAGTCCTCCTGTGTCTCGAACATCATGCCAAAGATCGACGACCGAGGTAGCGTCTTGTCGATTCGACCGGAAAGATCGGCAAAAGCCTTGCCGTTCAGAAACTCCTCGACGAAGCCCGGACCATCATGGGAATACGCCCGCTCGATTCGCCCGCGGGCGGCATCGGAGCACATCGCCGCACCGTACACCGCAAGGTTTCCACCCTTGGAATGACCTCCGCACAAAAGCGGCCCACCAATCGCATCCGCCGCCTCGTCCACATAACGCGCCGCGGATTCCTGGGCCGGCACAGGACACCGGAACGCCATGTTAAAGTCCTCTTTCCAGCCCACAATCGTGCTGTCGGTCCCCCGGAAGGAAAGATAACTAAACCCCGCCGGAAATCGGAACGTCATGGCTGCAAACTGCTCTGTCGCCACCACATCGCTCACGGCACGATAGCCGCAAACGCGCACGCCACGGTAACGAGGGCTTGCTGCCACGGCCTCCAACAAGGCCCTGCTCCCCTCTGGGTCCCACAAGTCACCAATCATGTCCCGGTAGTACTCGGCACGCAGCAACTCGCGTACGTCTAGGCCCTGCCAGTTCGTCAGCTCCGCCATATCACCCGGCAAACGCAAATAGGACAACCACGCAAAGACCAGGCTATCCACCGCGCAGAACGACCGCTCCTCAAACGGATCAAACGCCGTCTGGGCATATGTCAAAAAATTAGGCGAATCCGACATGGCCCTCCCATCAACTATGGTGCATTGGGATGGTGCGTTGGGGTCAGGTTGCTTTGCACCAAAAAGGCGCCCGGGCCGTGTGGACCCGGACGCCTTCATTGTAGCTTTTCGCTCTGGCGAGCTCGATTTAGCAGGAGAAGTCGACGCTGTCGATGATGTCCTTGAGGGCCTTGGCGGAGGCGGTAAGCTCATGCTGCTCGTCATCGTTCAGCGGCACGGGAACGCGGCAGACAACGCCGTCACGGCCAACGACGGTCGGCATGGAGATGGCAAGGTCGGACAGGCCATACTCGCCCACCATGAGCGAGGAGACGGGCAGAACGGTCTGCTCATCGCGCATGACAGCGGTGCAGATGCGCTTGACGGCCATGGCGACACCGTAGTAGGTGGCGTGCTTCTTCTCAATGATGGTGTAAGCGGAGTTCTTGACGTCCTCGGCGATGCGCTTCTCGGCAGCCTCATGCTCCAGATGGCCGTGAAGCTCGCAGAAGGTGTTCAGCGGCACGCCGGCAACCTGAGCGCTGGACCAAGCGACAAACTCGGAGTCGCCGTGCTCACCCATGACATAGGCCTGGACATCGCGCGGGTCAACCTCGACGTGGGCACCAAGCATCTGCTGCAGACGGCCGGTGTCGAGTACAGTGCCCGAACCGATGACGTGACCCTCGGGCAGGCCGGACATCTTGATGGCGGCGTAGGTCAGAACGTCGACCGGGTTGGAGACGATGAGCAGAATGCCGTCGAAGCCAGACTTCTTAATCTCGGGAATAATGGACTTAAAGATGCTGACGTTCTTGTTGACCAGGTCCAGGCGGGTCTCACCGGGCTTCTGGGCAGCGCCAGCGGTGACGACGATCATGGCAGCGTCGGCGACATCGGAATAATCGCCGGCGTAGATCTTCATCGGCTCGGCAAACGTCATGCCGTGCGCGATATCCAGGGCCTCACCCTCGGCGCGGTTCTTGTCCACGTCGATGAGGACCATCTCGGAGAACAGACCACTCTGCATCAACGCAAACGCCGAAGACGAGCCGACGAAACCGCAGCCGACAATAGCGACCTTCTTCTCATTAACCATTAGAAACTCCCATCTCGCTCCACAAACAAACCGCCCGGGAACGACCCCGAGCGGCTTGTCGTAATCCCAATATATCCAATCGGGACTTTGATTATGCTCCTATTCGCAGCCAAATATCGACCGTTTACCGAAATTATTTGCAGGATTCGTAAAATAACTGCACGAAATCGGTTTCGAGCTATTGACGCACCGAAATAGGTTTCTAATACAGGCCCGCCTCGCGAATGGCCTCGACAGCCAAAGCGATCTGATCGGGCGGCAGCACCAGCGCCATGCGCACGTGCCCCTCACCCGAAGGGCCAAAGCTCGCGCCCGGCGTCACCACAACGCCGGCCTTCTCCATGAGCTCCTCGCAAAACGCCATGGAATCGGTGCGACCACCGGGAAGCTTGGCCCACACAAACATGGAGCCATGCGCGTTGGGACGCTCCCAGCCCAAGCCCTCAAGACCGTCGCACAGGGCATCGCGGCGCACCTGGTACTTCAGACGCTGCGCCTCGACCTCATCGCGCGGACCGTTGAGGCACGCGATGGCAGCCTTCTGGATCGGGAAGAACATACCGAAGTCGATCTGGCCGCGCAGCTTGGCAAAAGCCGAGACCACATCCTCGCGACCGACCAAAAAGCCGATGCGCGCGCCGGTGACGTTAAACGACTTAGAGAGCGAAAAGAACTCAACGCCCACCTCGAGCGCGCCGGGATACTGCAAAAAGCTTCCGCCCGGCTCGCCGTCGAACACGATGTCGGAGTACGCGTTGTCATGGACGATGAGCAGGTCGTGCTCGCGAGCAAAGGCGATAATCTCCTCGTAGACCTCGGGCGTGCCCACCGAGCCGACCGGGTTCGCGGGCAGCGACACGATCATATACTTGGCACGATCGGCAACCTCAGGATCGATACCCGCCACATAGGGCAGGTAATTATGCTCGGCGACCAACGGATAGTACTCGAGCTTGGCATCGGCGATCTTGGCACCCGCCTCAAAGACCGGGTAGCACGGATCGGGAACCAGGATGGTGTCACCAGGATCGAGCAGGGCCAGGCCCAAATGGCCCACGCCCTCCTGCGTGCCGTTGCACGACTGCACCATGGACGGCGTAATGCCCGAAACGCCAAAGCGACGCTCATAGTAATCGCACACGGCTTGCTTGAGCTCGGGCAGGTCGCGCAGGGCGTACTTCCACATCTCGGGGTCCTGGGCCGCCTGCGTGAGCGCCTCGACCACGTGGTCGTACGGCTTAAAGTCGGGCGTGCCCACGCTCATGTTGTAAATGGTCTTGCCCTGGGCCTTAAGCGCAAGAAGCTTGTTGTTGAGCGAGGCGAAGACCTCCGCGCCAAAGCGGTCGAGACGCTGCGATGCCTGCATGGTGCCACCTTTCGATATAAAAAACGCGGCGCTCCGACAAGAGCGCCGCGCGATACGGGCCATCAGATTGCAAAAGTGTAACGCTTACAACCCCCGTACTGGTTCAATTTAGCCAACCTTAGTCAATCGGATTGAGCGCATCGATCTGCGCAAGCCACAGACGCGAGCTGGCGTCACTCGGCATACGCCAATCGCCACGCGGGCTGAGCGTCACCGAGCCCACCTTGGGACCGTCGGGCAGGCAGCTTCGCTTAAACTGCTGGGCAAAGAAGCGGCGGTAGAACGTACGCAGCCACGTGTGGACGGTCTTGGCGTCGTAGACGCCCTCGAAGCTCTTGAGCGCCATGCGGTAGATCTTGCCCGGCTCAAAGCCAAAACGTAGCAGGTAGTAGAGGAAGTAGTCGTGCAGCTCGTACGGGCCCACCAAATCCTCAGTCTTCTGCGCAATCTCGCCGTCGCCCGTGGGCGGCAGAAGCTCGGGAGATACCGGCGTATCGAGGATATCGAGCAAGACCTCGGCAATACGCCCGCCAAAGACATCAGCCGCATAGCGCACCAGATGGCGCACAAGCGTCTTGGGCACGCTCGCGTTGACGGCGTACATGCTCATGTGGTCGCCGTTATAGGTAGCCCAGCCGAGCGCCAGCTCCGACAGATCGCCCGTACCGATGACAAAACCGCCGGCCTGGTTGGCTAGGTCCATCAGAATCTGCGTACGCTCGCGCGCCTGGCTGTTCTCGTAGGTCACGTCCTGTACGGCCGGATCGTGCTCGATATCCTTAAAGTGCTGCTCCACGGCCGCATGAATCGAAACCTCGCGGAAACTCACACCCAGGTCGCGAGCAAGCGACTCGGCATTGGACTTGGTGCGGTGCGTCGTGCCAAAGCCGGGCATGGACACGGCCGTGATACCGGTGCGCAGCAGCCCCAGTGCATCGAAGGCGCGCACGGTCACAAGCAGTGCCAGCGTGGAGTCCAGGCCGCCCGAAAGACCGATGACAGCCGCCTTGGTACCCGTATGGGCAAGGCGGGTCTTGAGGCCGGCGGTCTGCAGGTCGAGGATGGTCTCGCAGCGCTCGGCCAGATCACCGTGGTCGGCCGGCACAAAAGGCGCGCGAGGGAAAACGCGGTCGATATCAAGCGCATCGCGAAGAACAGGATCCTTCGCAAGCACGCCCTCAAACGAAAACTCAACGGTCGTGGCCTCCGGCGCATCGTCCGCGCGCGTCCACGTCGTCGAGCGACGGCGCTCGGCAACCAGGCGGTCAAGATCAACGTCGGCGATGGCCATATCGCAGGTAAGCAGTTTGGTCGCGGCGAGCTTGGATCCGTTTTCGTAGACGAGGTTCTCGCCCGCAAAGACCATATCGGTCGTGGACTCGCCCTCGCTCGCGTCCGCGTAGGCATAGGCGCAGTACAGGCGCGCGCTCTGGTTGGAGATAAGGCTGCGGCGGTAATCTGCCTTACCGATAATCTCGTCCGAGGCCGACGGGTTGAGAATCACCGTCGCACCGGCAAGCGCCATCTCGGTCGAAGGGGGTGCCGGCACCCACAGGTCCTCGCACACCTCGACACCCAGCACCATATCCTCGGCGCCTTCATCACAGCAGCGGTAGACAAGCCCCGAACCCAGCGGAACCGGACCCTGACCGGCAAACTCGACCCACACAGGATCTGCGGGCGCCGGAGCAAACCAGCGGCACTCGTAGAACTCGCCATAGTTGGGCAGATACTTCTTGGCCGTGAGGCCCAAAAGCTCGCCCGCGCAGCACACGGCGGCGCAGTTGTAGATATTCTCGGCAACCGCAACGGGAAGACCGATGGTAAAGACAATCGACAGCTCACGAGTCTCGTCGAGGATATGCACCAGAGCAGCCTCACAGGCATGCAGCAGCGTGCGGTTATGGAACAGATCAGCCGCGGTATAGCCGGTCAGGTTAAGCTCGGGCAACACCAACGCGCGAACGCCACGCCCGGCAGCATCGCGAACAGCCGCCAGCGCAACCTCGACATTGCCCTCGACATCGGCGACGCGAATCTGCGGCGATGCCGCCGCAACCCGCAGAAAGCCGTCGTTCTTATTAGCCGAAACGCAGCATTGCCTTGTTGATCTGGACACTGGAGGCCCCTTCTACCCTGAGATTCAGTCTAACGGACGTTCACATATCTCTAACTAGCCAAAGCAACCTCCCAGTTTACTGAGACGCTAACCTGTGCTAAGAGCATGTATTCCAAAAAAATCTTTAATTAAAAAAGGAGAAATCGATAATCGACTTCTCCTTTAAGCGAGGCAAGAAAATTCCGAAACTAATGGCAGAATTTATCCATGTAGTCCTCAAAGTCGAACACTTCTACCACGACGCCCTCTTCCTGAGACTCTTTCAGTTGCTCCAAGAGATCTTTGTTAATAACGTCCATGCAGAAACCTCCTCTATCTAATCAGTTGTAGTATATCTGCTTTCATGCAATTATCAACCAACTTGTTTAATTGCTCCTCGCTTGTCGATAGTCCCTCTTTTTTCAAAATGTCGCGCACCTCGTTCTTAGTAATCGGCTTTTCAAACAACGAAAGCAAAGCGAACGAAAAATCATTAACCGCACACATTCTATGGGTGGCACAACTCAGCAGTACTCTTAACCCCTCTTTTGAGCGTCCGACTTCTTTAACAAACGAACTTTTAACCAATTGAAAACCATTATCGTGCATTACATAATCGGCATCGATATTTGTATTCAGCAATCCATAATGCAACAGTTCTTCTATCGCCCTTGTCAGCTCGAGGTCGCCCTGATCAAGAATAAGAGAAATGCTACAATCGGCCTCCAATAAACGGGCCAACTTATGGTATACCAACTGGGAAACAGCATAGACATGATGGTATTCAGAATTATAGAAGTAGGCAAATGGCTCAACGAGCACGACAGAGGTCTTGGAATCCAGCCAGATTCGATCGGCTGGATTTAGACTAGTTAGCCGTCGCTTTACTTTGGTCAAATGTCCCTTATACCTGACAGCGTGAATAGAATCTAGGATCCAGGTCACCTCTGAAATATGAAGCCGCTGGGGCAAGTCAATTGTGTCGCTACCGTTTATGACCTCTTGCATATAAAAATCAATATGATGCTCATCAGATAAGGATTTTGCTTCATTTAAAGTTAAACCAGTGCCTGAAACATAATCTACTTCGAGGCGCAAATCCTCATATTGGGACTGCGGCATTACAGAGACACCATACTTATCGGGATGATTCCAAACATCCGACCCCATAACGAGACCAAAATTCGTAAATCCTCTCGTGGAATATGGAACACCACATACCTGTTTTGAATAATTCAAAACATTCTCTGTATAAGCTAAGGTGTTCAGAGCCTCTTCTTTAGTTTCGGTCGGAAAGCCAATCATAAAAAATAGATGAACAGGAATACCCGCATTGAGACAATCATGGATATTGCGATCAATCCAATCAACTCTCGTGTTCTTCTTCATTAGATCAAGAACTCTTTGGTTGTATGACTCGAGGCCAAACTGAATCTGCCTACATCCACTTTGGTATATCTTGTTAAAAACGTCTGTACTTAGGGTTGGAGAGAACCTCGTTTCTCCATGCCAGAAAAACGTTTTTCCCGATGCGTTTATTTCATCCGCGAGTTGCTCCATTCTTTTGCCTTCGAATGTTTCATCCACAAAAGAGAAAACTCTCGTGCCGTATTTTTCATTTAACCGACACATTATTTCAAATACTCTCGATATAGGCATCTTTCGGTAACAACCACCGGTAGCACCGGGAATGGTGCAGAAGGCGCAATGATTAAAACACTGCCTAGAGGAATAAACCGGCAATATTAGCTCAGGCATGAAGTATTTAGAAAGGGCGAAGCCATCGAAATCGGGAACTGTATCGTTGATAAATGTTTGCTCAATCCGATGGTTTTTATATATCTTTCCACCTTTAGCATGGCAAAGGTTTGGAACACAGTCGAGATTGTCATCACCAGAGTCAAGAGCCTCAAGAAGACGTGCAAGCGGCTCTTCGCCGTCATACATCATTATCGAATCAATGTATTCAAAAAAGGGATGCCATTCTTTCATGCAGTCATCTGCTAAACGAGTAATGTAATTGCCGCCCAATGAGACGTGTTTAACAGATGGACATTCTTCTTTAATCAGTTTCGCTAACGTAACTGCAGAAATCAATTGGAAACAGCCGCTCACCGAAATCCCAATAAACTCGATTTTTTCCCTCTGAATACGCTTAAGAAAGGCAGTTTCATAGAAGGAAATAAACGGATTATGCAAGGTATCCGCAAGCGATTTCATTATTTCTGGTGTCGAATAATAATCATAGGGCAGATCTATGGAGTTGAACGTGTATTTAACTCCATATGAGACGTGATTTATGATATAGAGTGCATTTCTAAAAATGTTTTCAGCATATTGTCTTTCTTTTAGATTAAAGTATCTCTTCGATCTGAAAATATCTTTTGCCTCGTCAACATTAAGTGCCGACTTTTGTATCAACTCGATTGTTAATTGGACATTCGAACTAAACGAATCCTTTGATTCCCGATACCTTTTACAGCACTCTTCGACATGTCTAAAAGATAGGAGGTCATCGTAAAATTCCACGTTTAAGTCAACAATGTCAACTTTGTATTGTTCAACCTCTTGAAGATATGACTTCAAAACAGGCAAGGCAAGATACGGCCCCACTGGACTCCATCCTGGGGGAAATACTAAAAGCGTTTTAGGCATATCAACGTCACATCTTTCGCAAATAATTCAATTGAAACACAACTACCATCATAATTGAAAATACACCAAGTCCTGTAACGAGAATTGAGAACATCGCGATGCTCGTGAACAGCGAAACAAGAAGTGTTGAAATAACAACAGCAACCGATTGCAAAGACTCCCTAATTGAAAACAGGCTTATCGATTCAGATCCGTCTCTCGCCAAATCCTGCAGCGATGTTATGAGAAGCACATCTTGAATGGCGTTTCCGGCACCGACGATAAAAAGGAAAATAAACGATATCCCAGACGCATAGCGATAGCCAAACGCCAGATACGCACCGAGCGCAAGATACGTCACAAAACAATATGATTTAACGCAATCGGAACCACTGATTAAACGACCATATATTGTATTTCCGAACAACAGTCCGATTGTAAGACTACTCTGAAGGAATCCGTATTGTATCGATGACGAGTCAAATTGCAATTGCGCTATAGCTGGCAAAAGAGAATTCAGAGAGCCGAATGCCACGCCACTAGAAATATCGATTAATAGGAAACCAATTGCCAAGTGCTTCGCGCTAAGATCACTAAATGCAGTCCTGTTTTTTTCATTTTTGCTTATTCCCTCTTTATCATTAACCTCGATAACCGACGGAACATCTCGCAGCAACCAGAACGACGCGGCAAAAGAAAGCGCGTCTAATGCAAGAACAGCCTCCGCCCCAAATTGAGCGACAACAAAACCGCCGGCAACTGGCCCCAGAACCATCATCAAATTCTGCAGGAACCCAAACGAATTATTAATTACGTCGCGATTGATACTATTCGTATTGGCTCTTAACAACGAGTAAAAGCAGGGCATTTCTACCGTTCGGCAAAGCGATACCGCGCACGTAATAGCAAACATACTCCATTTACTATCAACAAAAATATAGCAAACGAATAATCCCGCGCGAATTAAGTCTGCCAATCTCATGGCCTGCAGTGTCCCGATACCCATCTTCTGAGGCAGCTGCGCGAGCGCAACTGAAAACAGAGAGGGGGCAAATCTGCAGCAGACCATCAAAGCAGTTGCAGAAACATCGTGAGTTACCTCGTAAATTAGCATTGGCAAAGCAATATTCGCACACCAATTGCCTATTTCGCTTATCCCTCTAGCAATATATAGGACCCGAACCGGACGGCTAGCTCTCAATACCGTGAACATCACGATTAACCTCGTATTTCAGGCCTCGTTCATCCCTTAATAGGAATCCATAATCAACCAAGTACCGCCTCAACACGGCATAATCAGGATAGAGCTGTGACAGCACACGATTAACCTGAAGCTCCGTATAACTTGTATTTAATTCAAAGAAAGAGACGGCCCATAGCAGCATGATTCTTTTATAGCTTTCCTTTTTTGGAATTGAAACCAGCTCGCCATTCTTGAGAAATCGTTTTTTAAAGTCTATTAGCTCATCCATTCACATCCTCCATTTCATACGCATCTAATACTAAAAATGCATACGCTTTAGGTCATCGCATTCAGCTTCTTTATTCGAACTAAACTCGAACTAATCTAAATTATTTGCTCAGACACTCTTCGAAAGCTCGTTTTTCACTCTGAGTAAAATGCCCTTCCCAGTCAGTCCACGAACAGGAAGGCAACTCACAACGAGCGGAGTCGAAACCCTCTGCCGTCGGTCGTTCAAAATGCACGATAACCTTTTCGATATCGCCATCTGTAATCAGGTCAGAATGAATGACCTCGGTTCCATCTTCGAATGTCATATACGGGTACATCACGTAAACCACCTCGCAAACATAAATCCAGTTTAGCATCAAGCTATCGCACCAAAGACAGCAAGCCCCCTTGATGAGTTGATGGTATCTGTTAAATGTCACGTACGATTCACATCTGGTGGGTACCCTGATGGCTACACGAAACGAAGCAGATTTACACCGGGAGGACCCCGTATGACAACCAAGTACACCGACGCGCCGCGTACACGCGTCATGACTCCCGCCGCACTGAACAACGGCGTGCACGAGAACCATTCCATCGGCCAGACCATGGCCATTGCGCCCAAGAAAAAACTCTTTGACGACATTTCCATTCCCCAAATCATCGCCGGTGCCGCAGCTGCCGCAACGAGTGTCGCGCTTGCTTCCAAGATCGGCATCGCTGGATCGGTGATCGGCGCCGCCGTAAGCTCGGTCATCACCGTTGTATCCTCGCAGGTCTACCGCCACTTTATCTCCGCCAGCGCCGAAGCAATCAAGGGCACGCATGCCGCTGTCGACTACCCTACCGGCGCCTACGAGCCCGTTGAGCCCAATGTCGAGGAGCACCTAGGTGGCGCCGCAACCACGCAGGAGATGCGCCAGGTTGCGGGACGCGCGACCACGGCGCGCGTCGCTCCCAACAGCCTGCGCGCCAAGGCGGCGGCCGAGCGCAGCCAGACGCAAAAGAAGGTCATCATCTTCTCGATCGCTATCGCCATAGTCGCGGTCATCGCCTGCGCCGGCGCCATCCTTATCACCACTGCCGGTGAGGGTCTGGGCGAGCGTCCCGAGCCGATCCTTTCGTCGCGCACGACCGATAGCGATGCAGATGGCAACACCCAGTCGCAGGATCAGCAGGCAAAGACGGACGATACGCAAGACAGTTCTACCTCTGCCAATTCATCCTCGAACACCCAAAACCAATCGCAGGGCACCGAT
>URUW01000038.1 GCA_900551205.1 uncultured Collinsella sp.
GTCGACATCACGCTGCCGGGCATCCGTCCGCAGATTGGTCACCAGCACCTGATCAAGCAGATCATCGAGGAGGCCGAGGACATCTTCTGCGGCATCGGCTACACCGTCGAGTCCGGCCCCATGGTCGACACCTCCTACTACAACTTCACCGCGCTCAACGCCCCCATGGATCACCCGAGCCGCTCGGCCCGCGATACCTTCTACGTGGTCGACAACAACCCCGGCAGCGTCGCGCACCCCGAGGCCCACGCCCATGGCGAGTCCGACGTGCTGCTGCGCACCCAGACCTCGGGCGTGCAGATCCACACCATGGAGTCGCAAAAGCCGCCCATCTACATGATCTGCCCGGGCACCGTTTACCGTCCCGATACAGCCGACGCTTGCCACCTGCCGCAGTTCAACCAGATCGAGGGCCTGGTCGTCGACGAGGGCATCACCTTTGGCGATCTTAAGGGCACGCTCGACTACTTTGTTAAGTGCATGTTTGGCGAGGATCGCAAGACGCGTTACCGCCCGCACTTCTTCCCCTTCACCGAGCCCAGCTGCGAGGTGGACGTGAGCTGCCACGTCTGCGGCGGCAAGGGCTGCAACTTCTGCAAGCACAGCGGCTGGATCGAGATCCTGGGCTGCGGCATGGTCGACCCCAACGTTCTTATCAACTGTGGCATCGACCCCGAGAAGTATACCGGCTTCGCCTTTGGCATTGGCGCCGAGCGCGTCGCGGCCCTGCGCTACGACCTGCCCGACCTCAGAACGCTCATGACGGGCGATATGCGTTTCCTGAATCAGTTCTAGGCTGCGGCCTGCCCAAGCACGGCACCTCGGCGCTCATTCGTCGCAAAGTACGCGGCGCTCCTCTTTCGGGCCGATCTGCCGCACTTGGACAACCCTCGCTTTGTAAGGAATGTTCACAAAGTTGAAGTTTCCACCTGCATCTCTTCGCAGGCTTTCAGTATGAAAGGAGAGCTAGATGCGTGTTTCTTACGACTGGCTCAAGACCATGATCGATATTCCGGAGGATCCCAAGACTCTTTCGGACGAATATATCCGTACCGGCACCGAGGTCGAGGCGATTGACACCGTGGGAGAATCCTTCGACCACGTGGTGACCGCCCAGGTGCTCACCAAGACCCCGCACCCCGATAGCGACCACATGTATGTGTGCTCGGTCGACGTGGGCGACAAGAACCTCGACGCTGACGGCAACCCCGCTCCGCTGCAGATCGTCTGCGGCGCGCAGAACTTCGAGGCCGGCGATCACATCGTCACGGCCATGATCGGCGCTGTCCTGCCCGTCGACGTCAAGATCAAGAAGAGCAAGCTTCGCGGCGTCGTGTCCATGGGCATGAACTGCTCCGCGCGCGAGCTCGGCCTGGGCGGCGACCACTCCGGCATCATGATTCTGCCCGAGGACACGCCCTGCGGCATGCCGTTTGCCGAGTATGTGGGCTCGAGCGATACCGTGCTCGACTGCGAGATCACGCCCAACCGCCCCGACTGCCTGTCCATGATCGGCATGGCCCGCGAGACCGGTGCCATCTTCGACCGCGATTTCCACGTTGAGCTGCCCGCCATCAAGGTCGAGACCGGCCGCGCGACCGACGACGAGCTTTCGGTCGAGATCGCCGATGAGGGCCTGTGCGACCGCTACGTTGCCCGCATCGTGCGCAACGTCAAGGTCGGCCCGTCGCCCGACTGGATGGTCAAGCGCCTCAACGCCCTGGGCGTGCGCCCGCACAACAACATCGTCGACATCACCAACTACGTGATGATGCTCACCGGCCAGCCGCTGCACGCCTTTGACCTCGACACCTTTGCCGAGCGCGATGGCCACCGTCGCGTGGTGGTTCGCGCCGCCCAGCAGGACGAGAAGTTCACGACGCTCGATGGCGAGGAGCGTGTGCTCGACGCCGGCATGGGCCTCATCACCGACGGCGAGCGTCCCGTGGCGCTGGCCGGTGTCATGGGCGGCATGGATTCCGAGATCGAGGACGATACCGTCGACGTGATGGTCGAGAGCGCTTGCTTCAACGCCGGTCGCACCTCGCACACCAGCCGTGACCTGTCGCTGATCTCCGACGCCTCCATCCGCTTTGAGCGCCAGGTCGACGAGACCGGCTGCGTGGACGTCGCCAATGTGACGTGCGCGCTTATCGAGGAGATCGCCGGCGGCGAGGTCGCCCCCGGCTATGTGGACGTGTTCCCCGCGCCCAAGACCATCGACAGCATTAGGCTGCGCCTGGCCCGCGTGCATGCCATCTGCGGTGCCGACATCGAGACCGACTTTATCGAGCGTTCGCTCACCCGTCTGGGCTGCACCGTCGAGCGCGACGGCGAGGACTTCATGGTCACGCCGCCGAGCTTCCGTCCCGACCTGCCGCGTGAGATCGACCTGATCGAGGAGGTCCTGCGCCTGTGGGGCATGGGCCGCGTGACGGCGACCATCCCGGCTGCCAAGAACCACATCGGCGGCCTGACCCGCGAGCAGAAGCTCACCCGCAAGGTCGGCGAGATCCTGCGCGCCTGTGGCCTCAACGAGACCACGACCTTTGGCTTTGCCGCCCCGGGCGACCTGGAGAAGATCGGTATGTCCACCGAGGGCCGCGGCTGCCCCGTGGTTCTCATGAACCCGCTGGTGGCCGAGCAGACCGAGATGCGCCGCTCGCTGCTGCCGGGTCTGCTGCAGTCTGTGGCCTACAACGAGGCCCACGGCACGCCTAACGTGCATCTGTACGAGGTCGGCAGCCTGTTCCACGGTCGCGAGAACGCCAGCCTGCCCAAGGAGACCAAGTCCGTGGCGGGTGTGCTCTCGGGTCAGTGGAGCGAGCAGTCTTGGAACATGAAGTACCGCAAGCTACGTTTCTTCTTTGGCAAGGGCATTGTCGAGGAGCTGCTCGCCCAGCTGCGCATCGAGAAGGTTCGCTTCCGTCCCGTCGAGGGCGAGGGCTACGCTTTCTTGCAGCCGGGTCGTGCGGCCGAGGTTCTGTCCGGCGGAACCGTGCTGGGCTGGGTCGGCGAGATTCACCCCGAGGCGCGCGAGGCGATGGGCATCGATGAGGTCGTCGTTGCCTTTGAGCTCGACTTGGACAAGCTGATCAAGGGCGCCCGCAACCAGGAGAACTACCGTGAGTTCTCGCAGTACCCGGCCGTTGAGCACGACCTTGCCATTGTGGTTGACAACTCCGTGACCTGTGAGGATCTTGAGCGCCGCATTACGAGCGCCGGCGGTAAGTTGCTCGAGGGCGTGCGCCTGTTCGACGTCTACCGCGATCCCATCCGCATCGGAGCGGGCAAAAAGTCCATGGCCTTTGCGCTTACGTATCGCTCCGACGACCACACGCTTACCAGCGAAGAGGTCGAGAAAGCGCACCAGAAGATTGTCACCAAGGTATGCAAAGGCGTAAACGGCGAGGTCCGCGGCTAGGGCTTGCGATGGGGGGCGTAGGGCCTGATGGCGGTTGCTGCGGAGCTCTGCGCGACCGCGGTGTTCGGAATAAGGCATCGCTGACCCTGCATATATGACACGCGCATTACAAAACGGCGTGCTGCTTTTGTGGCGGCGCGCCGTTTTGCTATCATAGCCTGCGGCGTGTTACGAATCATCTAGCTCGTAACACTGATGAAATGGTTCAAGCGGCGCTGCAATCCCATGTGCCGGCAACCGGGAGGCGTATATGCACATTCCAGATAACTACCTGTCCCCGCAGACCGATGCCGTTATGGCGGTGGCGATGGTGCCCGTATGGGTTCACTGCATCAAGAAAGTGCGCGCCACGCTCGATCGCGAGCATATGGCCTTTCTGGGTATTTGCGCTGCGTTCTCCTTTTTGCTCATGATGTTCAACGTGCCGCTGCCCGGCGGCACCACTGGTCACGCCGTCGGCGGCGCACTCATCGCGCTGCTGCTGGGCCCCGAGGCCGCGGCTATCGCTGTCTCGGTCGCGCTGGCGCTGCAGGCGCTGCTGTTTGGCGACGGCGGCGTTTTGTCGTTTGGCGCCAACTGCTTTAACATGGCCTTTGTGCTGCCGTTTGTCGCTGCTATCGTGTTCCGTGCGCTTAACAGCCGTCTGCACGACAAGAGCTGGGGCACCTCGGTTTCTGCCATCGTGAGCGGTTGGGTCGGCCTGTGCCTGGCGGCCCTGTGCGCGGCAATCGAGTTTGGTATTCAGCCGATGCTCTTCACCAACGCTTCGGGCGCCCCTCTGTACTGCCCCTTCCCGCTGTCCGTGGCTATTCCGGCCATGTTGATCCCGCATATGCTGGTTGCCGGCGTGATCGAGGGCGTGGCGACGGCCGCCATCTACGGCTTCATTAAGAAGACGGCGCCGAGCATTATCGTCGGCCCCGAAGCCGCCGATGGCCAGCTTGCCGCCGATGGTACCGCCAAGAAGACTTCCCTGATTCCCACGCTCATTCTGGTCGCCGTGCTTGTCGTGGCTACGCCGCTCGGCTTGCTCGCCACCGGTGACGCCTGGGGTGAGTGGGACGCCGAGGGCGCCGCGACCGCCGTTCAGGAGGCTGGCGACGACAGCCTGCAGGCTTCGGTCGGCCTCGATACCCCGACCTTTGCCGACGCCCTGCCCACGGGCGATTATCTGCAGGCCTATTCCGAGGAGCAGGGTCTTGGCTTTGCCGGCCAGGCTGCCATGTATATCCTCTCGGGCGTGATTGGCGTGGCGGTGCTGACCATCGCATTCCGCCTGGTCTCGCTGACGGTCAAGGAAAGCGGTGCTCATGGCAATAGCCGAGCTGCCTAGCTGGCTTACGGTCGAGCAGCGTTACGAGCCCGCGGGGGCTCGGCATCGTGTGATGCAAAAGAATGTCCTGCACCTGGCGAGCCTGCTTGAGCGGGTTCGCCTGGGTGGAGGCGCGCACGAGGGCGGGTCGATGGTCGACCGCGCCCTTTCTTGCGTTTCGGCTCCGGTGCGCCTGTTAGGGATGTTCGTTTGCGTCCTGTGCGTGTGTCTGACGCAAAGCCCGCTGTACCTGATGTTGATGGCGGCGATCGCGTTGGTGCTGGTCGCGGTGCGCCCCGTACGCGGGCTGCGCGCTACCTTTGTGCCGGCGTTGGCTGCCGCGGGGTTTGCCGTGGTTCTGGCGCTGCCTGCCCTGCTGCTGGGTGCTTCTGCCACGGGCGCCATGCTCAAGATTGCACTCAAGACGTTCATTAACGTGTCGCTGGTGCTGGGTGTTTCGTGGACGCTCACCTGGAGCCGCATGTCGGCGGCGCTCAAGATGCTGCATCTACCCGACGAAGTTATCTTTGCGTTTGATATGGCGCTCAAACACATCGAGGTGCTGGGACGCACGGCGCACGATCTGTGCGAATCGGTCATGCTGCGCAGCGTGGGTCGTGCACCTGCGGGTTTTTCGCGCACCGACTCGCTGGCGGGTATCATGGGCATGACGTTTATCAAGGCGATGGAATGCAGCCGCGCGATGGACGAGGCTATGCTTTGCCGCGGCTTTGCCGGTGCGTATCCGGCACCCGCGCGCGCCGGGTTTGGCTGGCGTGATGCGGTCTATGCGGCCGTCGTGGTGCTGCTCGCCGTGTTGTGCGCGGTGCTGTAGCGCGGGCGGCCGAGCCGTCGATGTGGATAGGGAAGGGCGACGTTTTGGCAAACGATACGAATGGCGTGATGGGCGCGAGCGGTGCTACTGGCGCCAAGAGCGTGCCGCTCATCGAGTTTCGCGACGTGGTGTTCTCCTATGCGGGGCATACGGTTGTCGATGGTGTGTCGCTGCAGGTCGATCGTGGTGAACTCGTTGCCCTACTCGGTCCCAACGGCTGCGGTAAGACGACGATTATGCGCCTTATCAACGGTCTTGAACTAGCGGACGCGGGTGCGTACCTGTTTGACGGGCACGTGATCGATGCGGCATATCTCAAGGATTCCGCAGCCGCTCAGCGTTTTCATCAGCGCGTGGGCTTTGTGTTCCAGAATGCCGACGCCCAGCTGTTCTGCGCTACGGTGGGCGAGGAAGTTGCTTTTGGCCCCGCGCAGATGGGGCTGCCGACAGACGAGCTCGAGCGCCGCGTCCGCGATGCCATGGAGCTGTTCCAGGTTGCCGATCTGGTCGATGCCTCGCCCTATCAGCTTTCGGGCGGGCAAAAGAAGCGCGTTGCGCTGGCTGCGGTGGTGTCGATGAACCCCGATATCCTAGTGCTCGATGAGCCCACCAACGGGCTCGATGAGGACTCGTGCGACATCGTAGTCAACTTTTTGCTGGCCTACGTTGCTGCCGGTAAGACGGTTTTGATGAGTACGCACCATCAAGATTTGGTGCGCCGCCTGGAGGCCCGTGCCATCTATATCGATCGATATCACCATGTGGTCGAGGCGCCCGTGCCGTCGTATGGAACCGAAAGCGGTGCTGCGGAATAGTTGCTGCGTAGGGTATGTATGGCCGCCTGTGCGACTCTGCCGTGATGGTATAGTTAACCAGGTTTTATGGGGGTGGCTATGCCAAGTTGGAACATTCATATCGCTCAAACGGAGCGCTTGCTGGCACGTGCTAGCGTGCTTGCCGATAGCGTGCGCGACCGCAATGCCTTTTTGTTTGGCTGCGTGGTTCCGGATATCTTCGTGGGCTATATGGTCCCTGGCATCGCCGATCCCATTCCGTATCGCATTACGCACTTTGCAAAGCCCGAGCCTATCCCTAAGCCGCGCGAGCACGAGTTCTGGGATACCTATGTGGCGCCGCTGCTTAAAGGCGCACCCGCGGGCGAACCTGCTGAGGCTACCTCGATTGTCGAGGAGCGCGAGCGACTGAACCGCGTGCACTATCCTCAGCGCTACAGGGATGCCGAGCCGGTTGTCGGTCCCGGCGCCT
This sequence comes from uncultured Collinsella sp., assembly GCA_900551205.1. GTDB lineage: Bacteria > Actinomycetota > Coriobacteriia > Coriobacteriales > Coriobacteriaceae > Collinsella. The sequence continues at coordinate 6,838 of URUW01000038.1, forward strand.
GTGAGTTCTCGCTTGCGTCCGAAGATGTGGCGCAGTCGCTGCTCGATTTGACGCTGGGCGTCTGGTCGCATCTGGTGGCGGATACCGTATGGAATACGCGCGTGAATCAGTACCTGGAGGCGCACGGCGGCAAGCCGTGCGAGGAATTCCGCATTAAAAAGCAAGGCGACTTTGACTGGTTTGGTAAGACGCTCGGCATCGTTTCGATTCCGCGCGCGACCGATCGCCTGTATACTGCGGCGACGCGTTTTGGGCAGTATCCCATCCATAAGGAGTATGTGCTCAAGACCATTGGCGTTATGCACGAGATTGTACGCGAAAACCCCGGCGAGCCCGATCATCCGCCGTATCGCCTGCTAACCGAGGAGTTTTTCGATGCAACGTTTACCGAGGTCATCGAGCTAACCGAGGCGGGATTTGCCGCCCGCGTCGCATCACCCGGTGTTCCTGCTCTGCCCCTGATCGCTAGCTGCTAGCTGGCCGGCCCAGCAGTGAACAGCTCATCCCAATCGACCAACAGCTCCCGTCGCAGGGCGTAAACACGGCAAACGAGCTGCACATTTCATAGCATGCCATAAGTAGCTGGTTGCGTGTCATGCCGTGCGGGAGGCATCGACGCACAGAAAAAGGGCCCGGAAGGCGAAGCCTTCCGGGCCCTTTGCAATGCAAGCATGCTTGCAAGTGCGATTTAGCGCACCTGAGCGACGTAAGCGACGTTGGTCGAGGAGACCTTGTCCTCGAGCTGAACACTCATGCGGGGATCGCCGGCGGTAGCGACGGTCAGATCGCCGGCCTCGACGTAGCCGAGCTCCTTAGCGGTCTCGATCGCCTTGACGATCGTGCCGTTGACGGTGCCCTGGGTAATCTCGGCCTGATGCGGGATAACGCCCCAGTACATGATCATCTGCTGGACGGCCCACTCGTGGCGGGAGAACGCGCAGATCGGCATGTTGGGACGGAAGTGCGAGATCAGGCGAGCGGTACGACCGGTGGTCGTCGGCACGGTGATGCACTTGGCGCCAACGGTGGTAGCCATGTTCACAGCGGACATACCCACAACGTTGTTGACGACGCGGGTGCCGTGAGCATCGGCCGGAACCTCGAGCGGAGCGTGGGCCGGGAGGTACTTCTCGGTCTCGAGAGCAATGCTGGCCTGCATCTTAACGGCCTCGACCGGGTACTTACCGGCAGCGGACTCGCCAGAGAGCATAACGGCGTCGGTGCCGTCGTAGATGGCGTTAGCAACGTCGGCAACCTCGGCGCGCGTCGGGCGCGGGTTCTGCTGCATGGAGTCGAGCATCTGCGTAGCAGTGATGACGGGCTTGTAGGCCGCGTTGCACTTGGCGATGATTTCCTTCTGGATGTGGGGAACGAGCTCGGGCTTGATCTCGATGCCCAGGTCGCCACGGGCGACCATGATGCCGTCGGAAGCCTCGAGGATCTCGTCGAAGTTCTCGACGCCCAGGGCGCACTCGATCTTCGGGAAGATCGTCACGTGCTCGCCGCCGTTCTCGCGGCAAAGCTTGCGGATGCCACGGACGGACTCGCCGTCACGGATGAAGGAAGCGGCGATGTAGTCGATGTTCTCGGTCAGGCCAAAGAGGATGTCCTGACGATCGCGCTCGGTGATGGCGGGCAGCGAGATGTTGACGTTGGGCATGTTGACGCCCTTGCGCTCGCCGATCAGGCCGTCATTCTTGACGACGCAGGTCATGTCCTGGCCGTCGACGGACTCGACCTCGAGGGCAACCAGGCCGTCATCGATCAGGATGAGGGAGCCCTTCTCGACCTCGGAGGGCAGAGCCAGGTAGTCGAGGGAGATGTGCTCAGCGGTGCCGTGGAAATCCTCGGACGTGGGCTGAGCGGTGACGACGATCTTGTCGCCGGTCTTGACGGCAACCTTCTTGCCGTCGACCAGAAGGCCGGTGCGGACCTCGGGGCCCTTGGTGTCGAGCAGGATGCCGACGGGCAGACCGAGCTCCTTGGAAATACGGCGGACGCGCTCGATGCGACCGTGGTGCTCGTCGTAGGAGCCGTGCGAGAAGTTAAAACGGGCGACGTTCATGCCCGCCTTGATCATCTCGCGGATGGTCTCGTCGCTATCGCAGGCGGGACCCATGGTGCATACAATCTTAGTGCGCTTGTACATTCAGACCTCCATCTGACATCGTCTTGCGCTGATAGATAAACCATAAGAAATAAAACCGTGTTGATTATAACGAAATGCTGACCGAATACCCCATAAAATCGACCGTATGCCGAATTAGAAGTTCATTTTTTGCGGGATAAACGGTATATGAAAAAATTTACCAACCGCTCTAACCGCTGCTATCTGGGCGATATGTCAGTTTGGCGATGTGCCGAAGAAAAAACGTTTTACCAATGTTGAGCATCACACGGTCTGCACCGTTGCGTGCGGACCATATTTCCAAACCGATTGTTTTGGCTAGACGCGTCGCTTTGGGGTACCATAGCTCCACTATCAACTGCCGCTCAGCACGGCAGCCTTGATGAGCCCTTGCCCTTCTCCTGGGAATTATGATCGGGCATCAATCTGCTGAGTGGCCCGAATCCCAGGAGGGGACTCTATATGCAAAAGGAATACCTGTCCGCCGCGGCGGAGGTGCTCAGCGACCAAGGTGTCGATGAGAACCTCGGCCTGAGCAACGACGAGGCGTCTTCGCGCCTCGCCAAGACAGGCCCTAACAAGCTCGAGGAAGCTGAGAAGACGCCGCTGTGGAGGCGTTTCTTTGAACAGATGGCTGACCCTATGGTCATCATGCTGATCGTTGCCGCCGTCATCAGTGCGCTCACGGGCATGGTCAAGGGCGAGCCCGACTTTGCCGATGTTGCCATCATCATGTTCGTCGTTATCGTCAACTCGGTGCTGGGCGTGGTCCAGGAAGCCAAGAGCGAGGAGGCCCTCGAGGCCCTGCAGGAGATGAGTGCGGCGCAGTCCAAGGTGCTGCGCGACGGCAAGCTCGTGCACCTGCCGAGCGCCGAGCTCGTGCCCGGCGACGTGATCATGCTCGAGGCGGGCGACTCCGTCCCGGCCGACTGCCGCGTGCTCGAGAGCGCCACGATGAAGATCGAAGAGGCCGCGCTCACCGGCGAGTCCGTGCCCGTAGAGAAGCACGCCAACGTGATCGAGCTCGCTGCGGGCACCGATGACGTGCCGCTCGGCGACCGTAAGAACATGTGCTATATGGGCTCCACCGTCGTGTACGGCCGTGGTCGCGCCGTCGTGGTCGGCACCGGCATGAACACCGAGATGGGCAAGATCGCCGGCGCCCTGGCCGAGGCCAAGGAAGAGCTCACGCCGTTGCAAGTGAAGCTCGCCGAGCTCAGCCGCATCCTTACCATTATGGTTATCGTCATCTGCGTCGTCATCTTTGGCGTTGATATCATCCGCCACGGCGTGGGCAACGTTCTTACCGACCCGACCGCCCTGCTCGATACCTTTATGGTCGCCGTCTCGCTCGCCGTCGCTGCCATCCCCGAGGGCCTGGTCGCCGTCGTGACCATCGTCCTTTCGCTTGGCGTGACCAAGATGGCCAAGCGCCAGGCGATTATCCGCAAGCTCTCTGCTGTCGAGACCCTTGGCTGCACACAGACCATCTGCTCCGACAAGACCGGTACCCTTACCCAGAACAAGATGACCGTCGTCAAGCACGAGCTCGCTGCGCCCAAGGAGAAGTTCCTGGCCGGCATGGCGCTGTGCTCCGATGCTCAGTGGGACGAGGAGCTGGGCGAGGCCGTGGGCGAGCCGACCGAGTGCGCGCTCGTCAACGACGCCGGCAAGGCTGGCCTCACCGGCCTGACTGCCGAGCATCCGCGCGTGGGCGAGGCCCCGTTCGACTCGGGCCGCAAGATGATGTCCGTGATCGTCGAGACCTTGGATGGCGAGTACGAGCAGTACACCAAGGGCGCGCCCGACGTGGTGATCGGCCTGTGCACCCATATCTACGAGGGCGAAAAGGTCGTCCCGCTGACCGAGGAGCGTCGCGCCGAGCTCGTGGCCGCCAACAAGGCCATGGCCGACGAGGCTCTGCGCGTGCTGGCGCTGGCAAGCCGCACCTACACCGAGGTCCCGAGCGACTGCAGCCCCGCTGCGCTCGAGCACGACTTGGTCTTCTGCGGCCTGTCCGGCATGATCGACCCGGTCCGCCCCGAGGTCGCCGAAGCCATCCGCGAGGCCCACGACGCTGGCATTCGCACCGTCATGATCACGGGCGACCACATCGACACCGCCGTGGCCATCGCCAAGCAGCTGGGCAGCCATGCCCTCACCGGTGCCGACCTCGATCGCATGAGCGACGAGGAGCTCGACGCGCACATCGAGGACTACGGCGTGTACGCCCGCGTCCAGCCCGAGCACAAGACCCGCATCGTCGAGGCCTGGAAGTCGCGTGACCAGATCGTGGCCATGACGGGCGATGGCGTCAACGACGCCCCGTCCATCAAGCGCGCCGACATTGGCGTTGGTATGGGCATCACCGGTACCGACGTCGCCGACATGGTACTTGCCGATGACAACTTCGCTACCATCATCGGCGCCTGCGAAGAGGGTCGTCGCATCTACGACAACATCCGCAAGGTCATCCAGTTCCTGCTTTCGGCCAACCTTGCCGAGGTGTTCTCGGTGTTTATCGCCACGCTCATCGGCTTTACCATCTTCCAGCCGGTGCAGCTGCTGTGGGTGAACCTGGTCACCGACTGCTTCCCCGCGCTCGCGCTGGGCATGGAGGATGCCGAGGGCGACATCATGAAGCGCAAGCCGCGCAACGCCAAGGACGGTGTCTTTGCCGGACATATGGGTCTGGACTGTGTGGTCCAGGGCCTAATCATCACCGCGCTGGTGCTGGCGAGCTTCTTTGTGGGCGTGTACTTTGACATGGGCTACATCCACATCGCCGATATGATCGCCGGCAATGCCGACGAGGAAGGCGTGATGATGGCGTTCATCACGCTCAACATGGTCGAGATTTTCCACTGCTTCAATATGCGCAGCCGTCGTGCGTCGCTGTTCACCATGAAGAAGCAGAACAAGTGGCTGTGGGCTTCCGCCGCGCTGGCACTGGTGCTGACGGTGATCGTGACCGTGCAGCCGACGCTTGCCGAGATGTTCTTTGGCCCCGTGACGCTTGAGCTCAAGGGCGTTGTCGCTGCCCTGGGCCTGGCCTTCCTGATCATCCCGCTGATGGAGATCTACAAGGCGATCATGCGCGCGGTCGAGAAGGAGTAGGTCGAAAGGCCATCCTTCCCACCGGCCCGACCGCCTGCGGGGTTTCTTCCTCGCTGGTCCTCGCGCTTCGCGCTGCGGGATCGCTCGGAAGAAACCCCTCCCGGCGGGCGGGCCTTCGGATAACCTCTCGGGACCATTGGCTGAGGGAAAGTTTGTGAGCTGGTCGGGCTTTGCCCGGCCAGCTCTTTTTGATTCAAGACTTTAGTCTGCTGGCCGCGCAGCGGCCAGCTTTAAACCACCCGCTACG
>URUW01000039.1 GCA_900551205.1 uncultured Collinsella sp.
CAGGTGCCCGCATCCGTCTACATATTGTGCTGTGCCGCTGGCATCGAGCCGGCGTATGTCGGCGCGCTCGCTTGCATAGCCCACAAAGAGCGAGATGCTGTCGCACACCACGTGCTTGTCGATCAAATCCAGCACGGCGGCATCGACCATTTCGCGCAAGACGGTGTAGGCCTGCTCGTAGGCATAGCCCTTCGAGAGCACCTGCCCCGTGGTGGTCGAAGTCGCTTGCGGGCGATAGGCTTGGATATCGGCGATGGTTGTCGGCTCGCGCCCGAAGGCGTGGTCGATAAGATACTCGGCATTGACGCCGAGCTCGTCGTAGAGCAGGTTTTCGTCGAGCGCCGCGACCCCCATCAGGTCGTAGACACCATACTTTTCGAGTCGGGCTGCCACACCGGGGCCGATACCCCAGATATCGGTGATGGGACGATGGGGCCAGATCTCCTTGCGAAAAGTTTCGTCGTCGAGTATGCCGATGCGGCTGGGTACGTGCTTGGCGGTAATATCGAGCGCTACCTTAGCCTGGAATAGGTTGGGACCGATGCCGACGGTGGCCGTGATGCCGGTGCGCGCGAGGACCTCGTCGCGCAACATGCAGGCGAACCCTTCGGCATCGGTGTGGTAGTCTAGATAGGGCGTCACGTCGATAAAGCACTCGTCGATTGAATAGACGTGAATGTCTTGCGGGCTCACGTATTCCAGATAGATGCCGTAGATTTTCGCCGACACCTCCATGTAGTGCTGCATGCGCGGTATGGCCTTGATGTAGTCGATGCCGTCGGGAATCTCGAACAGACGGCAGCGGTTGTGTATCCCGAGGTCTTTCATGGCCTGCGTGATGGCGAGGCAGATGGTCGTGCGTCCGCGCGATTCGTCGGCAACGACCAGGCACGTGGTGAGTGGGTCGAGCCCGCGGTCGACACACTCGACGCTGGCGTAAAACGTCTTAAGGTCGATGCAGATATAGGTATGCTGCTCGTGCCCCACGCGTCCTCCCATCAAACACATGTTCTTATCGAATACCTGTTCGATAATACCTGCTTGCGCGGACACCGTCAAAACCTGCCAAAAAGGGACTGGTTAGTTTTGGTGGGTATGGTCGTGCGGCTGCATCGGGTTTTAACGCAGCTCTAAAGAGTGCGAAACAGCTCGGAAAACCTCGCTTTGTAGCATGAGCCTAACGATTGATACCGCCTGTACGCACGGAAGGGTTGTGGGAAAGATGGTCAATTATGGGTTTGGTATGCCGACGCGCCTTGTTGCGGATGGAGACGTGGCTCGCTGGTGCGGACGATTGGTAGCTCACTACGGTGGTACCAAGGCGCTGGTCGTGCTGGGCGGTGACAAGCATACGCGCGATGAGCTTGTCTCGGCGGCACTCGGCTCGCTTGATCGAGCTCTGCTCGAGCGCGTGCTTTTCCGCTGCGGCTCGGTTGAGGGCGACGGGGGAAACGAGCTGATAGACGAAGCCGGGGCCCTGGCGACCGACGAAGGCGTGGACTTTGTCCTGGCGATCGGCGATGCCGATACCGCCGGCTTTGCGCGCGAACTCACGCGTCGCATGGCGGCGCTCGATGCCGGCGAAGACGGTTTTGTCCCTTATGGATGTATTGTCTCGGAGGGCAAGGTGCCTGCCGTCGCGGGAGCCGGCGAGGTTCCCGTTTTTGCCATTATCGCTCCCGAACTGCTTGAGGGCATTGGGTCTCCTCTACGCGAGTTGCTCGGCAGCGTGTGCGCCGCGGCCTAATGTCCGCCATAAAGGGACAGGTTAATTTTGGTAGGTAAAGCGTTTGACCTGCCAAAATTAACCTGTCCCTTTTTGGTCGGTTGCCGCTTAGGGGCGGATTGGCAACGCTCGCTGATTATGGTCTTGACCTGCGCTAGAATAGTGGCATCTGAATGTCCGGGCGCATGGAGGCGTGCGCCCGTATGCTGAGGAGGACTCTATGGCAACTGTTGCCGCACCTATCGATGCTACGTCGACTGCCGCTTGGAAGGCGCTCGAGGCTCATCAGGAGAAGCTCGAGGCCGAGGGTATCGACCTCAAGGCCTGGTTCGCCGCCGATGCCGAGCGCGTGAACAAGCTGAGCTTTGACGCCGGTGACCTGCATTTCGACCTGTCCAAGAACCTGGTGACCGATGAGACCGTCAAGCTGCTGTGCGATCTTGCCCGCGAGGTAAAGCTCGAGGAGCGCCGCGACGCCATGTTCTCCGGCGAGCACATCAACACCACCGAGGACCGCGCCGTCCTGCACACCGCGCTGCGCCGCCCGGCAAGCGAGAAGGGCCAGCTCATCGTCGACGGCCAGGACGTCGTCGCCGACGTGCACGAGGTTCTCGACCGCATGTATGCCTTCGCCGAGCGCGTGCGCTCCGGTGAGTGGAAGGGTGTTACCGGCAAGAGGATCGAGCATCTGGTGTCCATCGGCATCGGCGGCTCCGATCTGGGCCCGGTCATGGCCTACGAGGCCCTGCGTCCCTATGCCGACGCCGGTATCGACTGCCGCTATATCTCCAATATCGACCCCAACGACCAGGCAGAGAAGCTCCGCGGCCTGGATCCCGAGACCACGCTCGTGATCATCGTCTCCAAGACCTTCACCACGCTCGAGACCCTCACCAACGCCCGCGAGGTCAAGACTTGGATGCTCGAGCAGCTCAAGGCTCAGGGCGCCATCGACGGCTCCGATGAGCAGAACGCCGAGGCCGTGGCAAAGCACTTCGTCGCCGTTTCCACCGCACTCGAGAAGGTTGAGGCCTTCGGTATCGACCCCGCCAATGCCTTCGGCTTCTGGAACTGGGTCGGCGGCCGCTATTCTGTCGACTCCGCCGTGGGCCTGTCGCTGATCGTCGTGCTCGGTCCCGAGCGCTTCCAGCAGTTCCTCGAGGGCTTCCACGCCATCGACGAGTACTTCTGCAACACGCCGCTCGAGAACAATGCCGTCGCGCTGATGGGCCTGCTCAACGTCTGGTACGTCAACTTCTTCGGTTCCAAGAGCCACGCCGTGCTGCCGTACTGCCAGTACCTGCACCGTTTCCCGGCCTACCTGCAGCAGCTCACCATGGAGTCCAACGGCAAGCATGTCCGCTGGGACGGCAGCGCCGTGACCTCCGACACCGGCGAGATCTTCTGGGGCGAGCCCGGCACCAACGGCCAGCATGCCTTCTACCAGCTGCTGCACCAGGGCACCGTGGTGGTTCCGGCCGACTTCATCGCCTTCGCCAACACCGCCAACCCTGCAACCGACAACGGCCAGGACGTGCACGAGCTGTTCCTCGGCAACTTCCTGGCCCAGACCAAGGCGCTCGCCTTTGGCAAGACGGCCGATGAGGTGCGCGCCGAGGGCACGCCCGAGCAGATCGTCCCGGCTCGCTGCTTTGAGGGCAACCGTCCGACGACCTCGATCTTCGGCGACACACTGACCCCGTTCGCGCTCGGCGAGCTCATCGCCCTGTACGAGCACATCACGTTTGTCGAGGGCACGGTCTGGGGCATCGACTCCTACGACCAGTGGGGCGTCGAGCTTGGCAAGCAGCTTGCCAAGCAGATCACCCCGGCCTTCCACGACGACGCCGCCAAGGCCGAACAGGACGCTTCGACCCAGGCGCTCATCGAGTTCTACCGAGCTCACCGCAAGTAGGATTCGCTGCGAAAACTAACGCATAGCCGACAAGGGCCCGTATCCGTTGGGATGCGGGCCCTTTGCTATTTGGATAGGATGGAATGTATCGGGAGGCGCCTCGACGGGCATCGCAATCGTCGAAGGCGCGCCGTTCATGTTTGGGACAATATGACATTTTTCCCGTTGCAAACAACGCCGCCGTGGGTGTTCTGTATGATGGCTCAGAAAAGGTTGTTCAATGTCAGGGAGGCATATATGGCAATCAAAGCCATCGCAATGGATATCGACGGTACGCTCACCAACGACCAAAAGGTCATCAGCCCGCGTACGCGCGAGAAACTGCTCGCGGCGCAGGAGTCGGGCATTAAGCTTATCTTGGCTTCGGGTCGTCCCGCATGGGGGCTGCATGCCTTGGCGCAGGAGCTCGACCTTCAGAACCATGATGGTCTGCTAGTTGCCTTTAATGGCGCGCACGTCGTCGATGCTCAGACCGACGAGGTGCTGTTCGATCAGGCTATGCCTGCCGACGAATTGCATCGCCTGATTGATCACCTGCGTAATTTTGACGTGATCCCCATCATCTCGCTCGGTCGCGATTTGCACGTCGAGGACTCGTACCATTGCATGATCACGCTGCCTGACGGCTCGCAGAAAAACATCGTCAAATACGAGCGCGATGCGTGCGACCTTAAGATTCGCGAGGTCGAGAGCCTGCATGAGGTCGTGGACACTTATCCCGTGGACAAGCTGCTGACGGCGGGCGATCCGGCCTACCTGCAGGCGCATTACGAGGAGATGTATGCGCCCTTTAAGCAGACGCTTTCGGGCATGTTTACGGCCGACTGGTACTTTGAGTACACGGCGCCCGGTATCGATAAGGCCCGTGCGCTCGAGGGTGCCCTGCCCAAGCTCGGCATCGATGCCAGCGAGGTCGTATCGTTTGGCGACGGCCAGAACGACAAGTCTATGATCGAGTGGGCTGGTACCGGCGTCGCCATGGGTAACGCTGTCGATGAAGTCAAGGCCGTGGCCCAGATGGTGACCGCCAACAACAACGAAGACGGTATCGCGGTAGCACTTGACCAGCTGCTGGGTTAGAATCGCCGATAGTGCATGGTTCGGGCGTCCGCTTGCGGGCGCCCTTTTGTTAGGGAGGGTGCCGTGTCCGCATTTCCGTTCGACGCCGTTATCTTTGACATGGACGGCGTCATTGTCGATACCGAGTATTACTACCTGGGGGAGACTGCCGCGTTTGCCAAGGAGCTTGGGTTGAATCTGACCCAAGAGGAGTTGAACGGGCAGGTTGGTACCTCACATCAGTTCTTCCTGCATATGCTGGTCGATTGGTTTGAGCGCGCCGGTAAAGGGCACTTCACTGGCGAGGAGGCATTGGCCCGTTGGGACGAGTGGGCGCATAAGCGTCCGCGTGACTACCAGGCTTTGATTAACCCGGGCGCTGTGGATACGATTCGAGAGTTGCCGCGCCGCGGCGTTCGCGTGGCGCTGGCGAGCTCGTCTCCCATGGACAGCATCGAGGAAGTACTCGATGCATGTGGTCTGTCGGATGCCTTTGAGTACGTGGTGAGCGGCGAGCAGTTTAAGGAGAGCAAGCCCGAGCCCGACATCTACCTGCATGCGCTGGACCTGTTGGGGCTGCCTGCGGTCCGTTGCTGCTGCGTTGAGGATTCGGTGCCTGGCATCACTGCCGGCAAGCGAGCGGGTCTGACGGTAATCGCCAAGCGCGAGGAGCGGTTTGGCTTTAGCCAGGATGCTGCGGACAAGATCATCGACCAGCTGCCGGAACTGCTTGAGCTTTCTTAGGAGCGCGGTAGTTGCGCGTTTTTCGGGTCTGATGAGTAAATAGCCGACATTTTGGTGCGACACCTAGCATACTTTAAGCTAATGCGGGCTTAAGGACTTGTTGAATGCCCCTAAGTCCGTTTTAGGCTTAATTGTGCTTGGAGAGGGTATATGCCACCGACTGAAGGGCTAACTGACGGTAAAGCAGCGATACCGCTGTACCAACAGGTTATCGATATCATCAAAAACGAAATCAACTCCGGTGCCTACAAGGCAGGTGCGCGGATACCCAACGAATTCGAATTGGCTGAGAGCTATAAAGTTGGCCGCGTTACCGTGCGACGCGCTATTGAGGAGCTCGTCCAACAGGGCTATCTAACGAAGCGACAGGGGAAAGGCACGTTTGTCAATGCCCCCAAGCTCAAGCGCAAGATTCGCCAGAAGGATGACGTCCAGAGTTTTTCGGACGCATGCCGCGTTAACGGAATGGAACCGGGGGCGCGTGTCATTTCGAGAAAGATGCTGCCGGCGGATTCCACCGAAGCACAGTTCTTTGGTGTTCCCGTTGGAACTGACTTGATCTGCGTTGAGCGCGTGCGTACTGCCGATGGCGTCCCTGTCATGCTCGAGAACAACATATATGTTTACGAGGACAACGCCTATCTATCAACGGCACCTCTATCTAACCAATCCATTTTTGAGTTCGTGCGCAACCTGACGGGCCGCACGCCCGCGTTTACCGACCCATGCACGCTTGAGATCGCGTGTGCGTCGCCCGAGGTCGCTCGGTTGTTGGCAGTTCCCGTTGGCGAACCCTTGTTTTATATGGAAGCCTTCTTTTTCGATGAGCAGCGGCGGCCGTTTATCATCGGTCGTCAGCGGATCGTTGGGTCTCGCTACGTTTTTGACATCTAGGACATTGCGTATGAAAGCGCCCGGTGGATCATCTCACCGGGCGTTTCCATACCGTTCACGGCGCAAACGCAACCGTTCAACCGCGTTGCGGCAATCAGTTTGAAATTATCTTGATGGCGAGAAAAGCTGCTGGTAACCTATAGAACGTCATAGAACGTTTGCCTTGTGCAAACGTTGAAGCGAGATGCGATGCAGTCTCGAGTTCTTTGGAGGTATCTATGTCAGATACGAAGGCGAAGAAGACAAACAGACGTTTTAAGTTCAAATTACCGCATGTCTATACGATCATGTTCTTGCTGATCGTTGTCTTTGCGGTCTTGACTTGGATCGTTCCCTCTGGTCAGTATCAGCGCAAGACGATTTCGACAGCGGCGGGCGAGCGTGAAGTCGCCGTTGCTGGAACCTATGAACAGGTCGATAAGAACTACACCGATTCCGAGACCGGCGAGACCATCAATCTGGGGCAGGATATCTTCGCGGTCCTGCAAGCGCCCACTAAGGGCATCCAGGAGGCTGCCGACGTCGTTGCGTTCGTCTTATTGATTGGCGGGTCGTTCGCAATCATCACCAAGACCAACGCTTTGAATGCCGGCATGAGCCGTGTGATTAAAAAGCTCAAGAACAAGGACATCCTCATCATTCCCATCACGATGACGTTGCTGTCCATTTGCGGCACCACGTTTGGTATGTCTGAGGAAGCCCTGCCGTTCTATGCCATCTTCATTCCCATCATGATGGGTATCGGTTATGACTCGATGACGGCATTCATCATCTGCTTCCTTGGTCCTAACCTGGGATATTGCGCTTCGACCATCGATCCGTTTAATGTTTTGATCGCCCAGGGCATCATTGGCATCGAGGGCAATCCGCAACTGTGGCTGCGCGCCGTTTCTTGGGTCATCTTCACTGCCGTCGGTATCGCATGGGCCATGCGCTACGCCATGCGCGTCAAGAAAAACCCCGAGTCGTCCATTACGTACGAGGACGATAAGCTCAAGCGTATCGAGTTTTCCGTGACCGATGCCTCCATCGAGGAAGAGTTCACTACCCGTCAGAAGCTCGTGCTTATCGATTTTGCTTGCGGTATGGGCATTATCGTCTGGGGTCTTGTTACCCAGGGTTGGTACATGAATGAGATTTCCGCCGTGTTCCTTGGCATGGGCTTGCTTGCCGGTATCCTGGGCGGTCTTGACCAGCAGACGATTGCTGAGGAGTTCGTTAAAGGTCTCGCCGACTTTGCGTACGCCGCCATCGTTATCGGTATCGCTCGCGGTATTCTGGTCATCGCCGAGGGCGGCATGATCATCGACACCATCCTCCAGGCGCTCGCTACTGCGCTCGCCGGTGCGCCCGCCGCCGTCTACACCACGTTTATGTATATCGTCCTTGGCCTGCTCTCTTTGCTGGTTCCCTCGAGTTCTGGCCTGGCGGCACTCACCATGCCCGTTATGGGCCCCCTGACCGAGCTCATGGGCCTCAATCCCGAGGCGGCCGTTACCGCGCTCCAGTTTGCCAACCAGACCATCAACACCATCAGTCCCGTGGCGGGCATGACGGTTGCCGGCCTTGGCGTGGCTAAGATTTCGTTTGGCCAATGGTGGAAGACCATTTGGAAGTTCTTCATCTTCATGGTCGTCTTTGGCCTGATCGTAACGGCAATTTCTGGCATGCTTCCGGCGTAGGTGGTTGTGATGTCTGATCGTTTGACGGTCCTGACGTCTAAGAGCGTCTTTACCGGTACGGGGGACCTGCCGTTTGAAGGTTTCGTAGCGGTCCGTGGCAATCGAATTGAGGCTGTTGGCACCAAGTGTGAGTTAGCTTCGTATTTGACCCAGGCGGACGAGGTAGTTGACCTGGGCGACCGCACCGTCATGCCTGGCCTGATCGATGTGCATACCTTCTATACAGGCTGGGCGCTGCGGACGTTGGGGCCTGATCTGTCCGGCATCGCTGATGCCAAAGAGGCCGTGTCGCTCTTGCGTGCATGGAAAGAAGATCATCCGGATTGCGCGGCGGCTTTTGGCCACAACCTACCCGAAACGTTGGCATCGGATGCCGAGAACGCAAATACGGCGGCTGTGTTTGACGATTGTTTTGGCGATATCCCTGTCGTCTGCTTTACACCGGGTGCGGAGACCTGCGTTCTCAATGCTGCCGCCAGTGCGCGATACGGCTTCACACCCCAGGCGTGCTATGCCGAGAAGATCTGGCGCATGATGAGCGATTTCCTCGCGCTGCCCGAGGTACGTGCGGGGTATTCGGACTACATGAGCATGCTTAACGAGCGCGGCGTTACCGCCATCAAGGAGATGGCGTTTGATGACTACTACGGTTTTGCCGACGAAATGGCTCGCCGTGAAGAATCTGGTGAGCTGACGGTTCGCGTCTCTATGATGTCGCAGCCGGTGGGTGCCGGTGCAAATCTGTCGTATGCTCGCGAGGCACGAGAGCGCTTTCGGGGACCGTTCGTTCGTTTTTCTGGCTTCAACCGTATGACCGATCGCGGCGTATGGGCGGGGCTTGCCGAGATGATTGACCCCTATGAGGACACGGCCGATGCGGGAGCTGCCGGCAAGACGGTTGTCGAGGAGCCCGAGTGGGATCTGATTGAGAACGAGCTGCGCGCAATTGATGCTGACGGCTTCCGATATTCCTTGCATTGCCAGGGCGATGGCGCCGTTCGTCGCACCGTGGCGCTCTATGCCTCGCTGCCTCGAGACGAGCATGGACGGTTGCTTCGCCGCCATGCGATTACCGATCTCGAGAACTCTGATCCGACCGATCTTGTCGAGTTTGGCAAGTTAGGTGGAATTTGCGAGGTCTATCCGCAGATTTTGACGCTGGACCGGCGCGAGGATTGCCTGTCGATGATGCGTCGACAAATTGGCGAGACGCGACTTTTGCACAGCTGGAATCGCCGCGGCATGGAAGATTCCGGATGCACGGTGTGCTGTGGTACGGATTTGCCACTGCTGATTCCGAGCCTGGGCGAGTCAATCTACAGCGCGTGCGGTGGATACTTCGACGATGGGCTGCCCGTGAATGAGGCCAACGCGCTGACGCTTGTCGAGCTCTTGCGTGCTTGGACTGCCGGGGGCGCGTACGATCTGATGCGCGAAGACGAACTGGGTACGCTTGAGGTCGGCAAGCTTGCCGATATCTGCGTGCTCGATCGGGATGTGTTCGACCTCGATTATCGCGACGCACGCGATCTTTCGGTTGATATGACGATGTCGGACGGACAAATCGTGTTCGATCGAAATAAGGAGGCATAAGATGTCTGAATCCAAACCGACGCTGCGCCGCGAACAGATTGCGGGCATGAATATCCA
This sequence comes from uncultured Collinsella sp., assembly GCA_900551205.1. Classification (GTDB taxonomy): domain Bacteria; phylum Actinomycetota; class Coriobacteriia; order Coriobacteriales; family Coriobacteriaceae; genus Collinsella. The sequence continues at coordinate 9,671 of URUW01000039.1, forward strand.
CTACATCATGTGGTCGCTCGATTACTTCCTTGATGTGCAGCAGCGTTTGGGCTTTGAGTCCATTGAGCTGTGGTGTGCGGAGCCGCATGTGACGCTCGACCACACGGGCTACTTTGAGGCTGAGGTCCTGGCGAAAAAGGCTGCAGACCGTGGGCTTAGGTATCGTACTCTGTGCCCCGAGAATGTTGTCTATCCTTGGCAGTACTGCGCACGCAAACCGCTGCATGAACAGCGCAGCCTGGCGTACTTTAAGCACGGCATTGAGCTTGCCGAGGTACTTGGGTGCGACCGTATGTCCGTCAACTCGGGCTGGGGCGACTGGGACGAGGACCGCGAGGAAGCCTGGAAGCGCAGCCGCGAGCACTTGTCCATTCTGGCGGAGTATGCCGGTGAGCACGGTCTGGTGCTTACGATGGAAAGCCTGCGTCCCGAGGAGAGCAACCTTGTAACGACGGTTTCCGATGCGAAGCGCATGATTGACGAGGTCGCGAGCCCGTACTTACAGCCCATGGTTGATACAACCGCGATGGGCGTTGCGGGCGAGACGCTCGAGGACTGGTTTGCCGCCTTTGGTGATGGGGCAATTCACGAGATGCACTTTATCGACGGTGACCCGTATGGCCATCTGGTGTGGGGCGATGGCAAGCACGATATGGACGCCTTCGTCGCCACGCTTAATGCCCATGGTTTCGATGGCATGCTGGGCCAGGAAATCACGGACGGGCGTTACTACGATGACCCGGCGGCGGCAGATGCCAAGAACATGGCCGCATTCGAGAAATATCTGATTGACTAAACCAACTATCGGCCACGCAGCCAACGTCATTGATTGCGGACCAAACAAGAAAGGAACTGGATATGAACGCACACGATCTGATCAAAGAGGCAATTGCCGAGAAGGGCAAGTTCGACAGCGTCTACTGGATTGCTTGCGGTGGCTCCATGATCGATTTGATCCCGGCTCATGAGCTTCTGCAGCGCGAGGCAACCACCTTCACTTCGTATATCTATACGGCTCGCGAGTTTGATATCATGCGCCCGCGCCGCTTGGGTGAGAAATCCCTGGTCATTGCTTGCAGCCACAGTGGCAACACCCCCGAGGTCGTCGAGGGCTGTGAGATTGCCCTTGCTGCCGGCGCTACGGTGATCGCCCAGACCGACAACGCTGGATCCAAGATTGACTCCGGCAAGTGGACCACGTGGGTCTACCCGTGGGGCGAGGGCGTGCCGCAGGCCGAGGTCCCCGCTGGCATTTCGCTGTCGCTTGCGGCCGAGCTGCTCGATCAGCAGGAGGGCTACGCCGATCTTGCCGATATGTATGCCGGTATCGCCGAGATGGATAAGATTCTTCCCCCGGCACGTGAGAAGGTAAATGCCGAGCTAGGCGATCGTTTTGCCAAGCTTTGCCAGGAGCACGAGTTCTTCTACATTCTGGGCAGCGGTCCCAACTTTAGCCAGACCTACGGTTTCGCTATCTGCTCTCTTATGGAGATGCAGTGGCAGCACTGCAGCTACATCCACTCTGCCGAGTACTTCCACGGCCCCTTCGAGGCTACTCAGGATGGCGTTTTTTACTTCCTGCAGATGGGCTCCAGCGAGTGCCGTGCCATGGACGAGCGCGCCCTTGCGTTCCTTAAGACGCATACCGATACGCTGATGGTGCTCGATGCCAAGGAGTACGGTATGGAAGCCGTGCCGGCGAGCGTCCGTGCCTATCTGGACCCGGTGCTGTTCTACGCCATGAACTGCGAGCTGCGTGCTGCACGCGGCAAGGTGTTTGATCACGATCCCGATTTCCGTCGCTATATGGGTGTTGTCGAGTACTAGAAGGGGCAAAGGCCATGGCATTTAACGTTAACGCGCTCGGATTTGGCGACAACGTCGTCGATCGCTACGAGCATATCCACACCATGTATCCCGGCGGCAATGCGGTGAACTTCGCCGTTTATGCCAAGAAATGCGGTGCCGCACGCTCTGCATACATGGGCATTTTTGGCAATGACGCCGCTGCCGAGCATGTCATTACAAGCCTCGAGGATGAGGGTATCGAGCTTGACAAGTGCGAGCAGATGATTGGCGAGAACGGAGCGGCTCGCGTGACCGTCGTTGACGGTGACCGTGTCTTCCTCGGCTCCAACGAGGGCGGTATCCGTGGCGATGCGCGCTATGTTCTCGATCGCTTTGACCTTTCGTACATGAAGCAGTTCGATGTGGTTCATTCGGGCAACTATTGCTTCACCGAGCGCGAGCTGCCCAAGTTGAAGGCTGCGGGCGTCACGGTCTCTTTTGACTTTTCGGACGACTCCACCGACGAGTACTACGAGCAGATTGCGCCCTATGTCGATTTTGCTTTCTTTAGTGCGGCGGATGCCGCGAGTGAGGACGAGATTCGCGAGCGTCTGGCATGGGTGAAGGATCTGGGTCCGCGTTTTGTGTCGGCTACGGCGGGCG
>URUW01000040.1 GCA_900551205.1 uncultured Collinsella sp.
GCTCGACGCTGCTTGCGCTGACGTTTTCTCGACCTGGGTGGGCTGGTCTTGGTTTGGTTTTATGTAAAGGATGGTGCCGCGTGGACGTGCAACAGCTAGAAGAGTCCTGGGCTGCAAGGGCCGGCGCGCGTGAGGCGCGTCTTGTTGCGGCCTCGCACGTGCCGGCGGCGCTGTCGCTGCTGGGGATTGTGCGTCCCAGCGATCGCCTGGTCGTGTTTGCCGATGACTTTGCCGATGCGTTTGCGCGCGGCTTTGATGCCTGCGACGTTGTGCTCGTGGGGGAGCCGTCGGTTGCGGCGTTTACCGCCGCGTCCGAGGGCTTTGATGCTTCGTTTGATGCTGGCGGGTCGCATCTGTGGTGGTTCGTCAATTCCATCGGCGGGTTTGGCCTACGTGTGCCCGATCTGCGTGCGCTGGGTCGGGCGGCGCGTGAGGCCCGTGCGTTGCTCGTGGTGGATAACACCGTGGCAAGCGTCTTTGGGTGCGATCCGCTGCGTTTGGGTGCCGTCCTGTCGCTCGAGGCACTCGACCGTGTGTGTACCGGCGTTGCGCCGCGCAAGCTCGTCGCCGCTTCGGTGGCGCGTTCGCAGCTTAAGCGCCATCGCGTGGATGCCGCCGCCGAGTGTGCGCATGCGCTTCTTGCGGATTGCGGTGCGTCTGCACTCGACCTTTCTGCTAATGAGACTTGCATGCTGGAGCGGGGGCTGTCTTCGCTCGACGCTCGCATGCAGGCCCACATCGATCGCGCCCGTGCGCTGGCCGAGTATCTGGCCGCCAACGAGATGGTACGCAACGTGCGCTATCCCGGGCTGACCTCGCATCCCGACCATGCGGTTGCAACGGGAATCCTCGAGCACGGCTTTGGCCCGGCAGTTGAGTTTGACCTTATCGAGCGAAGTGCTGGTGAGCTGTTCGACACATTGCCGGGGGAGTTCCGCACGTCGCCCGCCGGCGGCTCAGCAACGCGCCTTTCGGCCCCGCGCGGTAAGCGGGGGAGCGCCATCCGCCTCTTCGCCGGCACCGACGACCCTCTGCAGGTGGCTGCCACTCTCGATAACGCCCTTCGCAAGTAGCTAATCGGGGTCTGTGTCACGAAAACGGCCTATTTACTACGTTTAAGCAATAGGGGTCGACCACACCCGCCTATTTTGAAAATTACCAAGCTGTTTACCAGCGGTTTTATTTTCATAATGTCCGGTATGGTCGTGGGTGTTCAACTAAACGTAGTAGATGGGCCCGTTTTGTGGCGCGAGCCTCAACCCGAGGGCGCTGTGGGCTAAAAACCGCCTAAAAGGACTACTTTGCGTTGATGCTGGCGATGAGGGCGTCGGCTTTGGTAGCGATGACGTTGTTGATGTCGGTCTGCAGCTCCTCGTAGACCGCTATGGCTCGCTCGCCGGCGGGGGTAAGCGTGGATCCGCGGGCGCCGTCGCGCTCGATGAGCTTGCAGCCCAGCTGTCCTTCGGCCTCGTTCACAATGCGCCAGGCCTTGGAATACGCCATACCCATGCTCTTGGCGGCACGGTTGAGCGAGTGCTCGCGGGCGATACCTTGCAGCAACAAGACGCAGCCGTGGCCGAAGACGCCCGGCAAATCTTTGTCGCACGCTTGAATGACCAACTTTGCCGTCGTCTTGTACTTCATACGCCCACGTCTCCCCGCTAAAGTGTTTGCTGGGCAAACGCAAAGCCTGCGTCAAACCCTCGTGTGCTCTTCTTAAATCATGCATTGTAGCAGTCAAAGTGCGTTAAGATACTTCACCAGTATTGGGCGCCCAAGGTTGGGCTGGGTCCTACGAGGCCTGCAGCCGACCGGTCGCATGGAAAAAGGAGAAACATGGCTACGTTCTTTCCCGGTGAGTCCCACACGTTTTCGGAGTATCTGCTGGTTCCTGGTTACTCGTCCTCGCAGTGCATCCCCAACAACGTCTCTCTCAAGACGCCGCTAACCCGCTTTAAGCGCGGTGAGAAGCCGGCAATCACCCTGAACATCCCCATGGTTTCCGCCATCATGCAGTCCGTCTCGGGCGTCGACATGGGTGTCGCGCTCGCTACCGAGGGTGGCCTGTCCTTCATCTACGGTTCCCAGACCCCCGAGTCCGAGGCCGCTATGGTCAAGGCCGTCAAGGATCACAAGGCTGGCTTCGTTCAGTCTGATTCCACGCTGACCCCCGACATGACCATGGAGCAGGTCATCGAGCTCAAGGAGAAGACCGGTCACTCCACCATGCCGGTTACCGATGACGGCACCCCCAAGGGCAAGCTCCTGGGTATCGTCACCAGCCGTGACTATCGCCCCAGCCGCGATGACCACCAGAAGAAGGTCTCCGAGTTCATGACCCCGCGTGAGCAGCTCATCGTGGGCGACAAGAACATCAGCCTCAAGGTTGCCAACGACGTCATTTGGGACAACAAGCTCAACGCCCTGCCCATCGTCGACGACAACGATCACCTCATGGGCATCGTCTTCCGCAAGGACTACGACAGCCACAAGACCAACCCCAACGAGCTGCTCGATAACGACAAGCGCTACATGGTCGGCCGCTGCTCATCGAGGCCGGCGCCGATGTCCTGTGCATCGACTCTTCCGAGGGCTTCAGCGAGTGGCAGAAGCGCACCATCGAGTGGATCCGCGCCAACTACGGCGAGGACGTCAAGGTCGGTGCCGGTAACGTCGTCGACGCCGAGGGCTTCCGCTTTCTGGCCGACTGCGGTGCCGACTTCATCAAGGTCGGTATCGGCGGCGGTTCCATCTGCATTACCCGCGAGACCAAGGGTATCGGTCGCGGCCAGGCCACCGCGCTGATCGACGTCTGCCGCGCTCGCGACGAGTACTACGAGGAGACCGGCGTCTACGTGCCCGTGTGCTCTGACGGCGGTATCGTCTACGACTACCACATGACGCTCGCCCTTGCCATGGGCGCCGACTTTATGATGCTGGGTCGCTACTTCGCCCGCTTTGACGAGAGCCCGACCGAGCGCGTCAATGTGAACGGCCAGTATATGAAGGAGTACTGGGGCGAGGGCTCTGCGCGTGCCCGCAACTGGCAGCGCTACGACCTGGGCGGCGCCGCGAAGCTCAGCTTCGTCGAGGGCGTTGACTCCTACGTTCCCTACGCCGGTTCCCTCAAGGACGGCGTGGGCGGCACGCTCTACAAGGTCAAGTCCACGATGTGCAATTGCGGTGCCCTCTCGATCCCCGAGCTCCAGGAAAAGGCACGCTTGACCCTGGTCAGCTCCACCTCCATCGTCGAAGGCGGAGCCCACGACGTTGTCGTAAAGGATTCTCAGCAGTCCGTGTCTTATCGATAAGCCTGCACTCATAATCGATCTTTCGCCGATTGGTGCCGCCCGCTTCATTTGCGGACGGCACTTTTTCTTTTCTAGTTCGAATAAATCGGCTATCGTTTTATTGTTTGCGTTGCAATGCCTTTTATAGGGGAGATAAGAGATGAAAATTGACGAGCTGGTTCGTGACCATTACGTCGATTTGGGCGACATAGATCGTGACATTTGGCGCTATATCTCAATGCATCGCTACGAGGCTGCTAATTCGACGCTTGTTGATCTAGCGGCCAAGTGCAACGCATCAAAATCTGCCGTTCTACGTTTTGCTCAGCGCCTAGGGTTTCGTGGATTCTCTGAGTTCAAATACGCCCTCAAGGCTGAAGTAGAAGCTGATGCTCGCGATATAGTCGACGTTGCGGTTCTCGATCGTTATACCGCCATTGTCTTAAAATCGCTTAAAGACTTTCTTTCGCGTGATTTCACGCCTGTATTCAGGCTTATCGAGCAGAGCTCAAAGGTGTTTCTTTACGGCACGGGAACGCTCCAACGTGCGGTTGCTCAAGAGATGCGTCGCGTGTTTTTGGCTGGTGACGAATATTTCTACGTCGTGGAAGGCGTTGATGAGACCGCAGCTCTTACGGGCGCTTTGACTCAAGACGATCTTCTCTTTGTCTTTTCTCTAAAAGGACAATCCGATAATGCAACTACGCTTGCGCGAAATCTCAAAGCCAGAAACGTTCCTTTTATTGCGGTAACGAGTTATCTGGATAACGATATCGCTCATCTTGCTGATGAGAGCATCTTGGTTGGTACCGAGAGCCTACCGATTGGTGGCGGACATAGTTACGAAGTGCTCGACGCCTATTTTCTTCTCGTCAGCATCTTGTTCTTGAAGTATTCCGAATACAAACGAGCGCATCGATAGGTTTCCGCAGGTAAACGAGCTGTGGAAATTTCCCAGCTGGTGGGAATTCGTCCCAACCACGGACGATGTATCTATATCGTCTTTCTCAGCTCTTTCTGGGATATTCGCCTCCTACACTTGGCCTCGTTAAACGAGACCGCGAACGAAAGCGAGTCTCGGTGAATCGGGAAGGGACGAAATGGATTCCTTGAAGATCACGGACGTCCGTCCCATCTGCACTGCTCCCGAGGGTATTAACCTTGTTGTGGTGAAGGTGGAGACGAATGACCCGTCCATCTACGGTGTTGGCTGCGCTACGTTTACGCAGCGTTATGAGGCGGTTGCCCATGCGGTTGACCGCTATCTGAAGCCCTTTTTGCTAGGTAAAGATCCTGCGCGAATTCAGGATATCTGGCAGACTGCACATGTTTCTGGATATTGGCGAAACGGGCCGATCTGGAACAATGCACTTTCCGGCATTGACATGGCACTTTGGGACATTAAGGGCAAGATGGCCGGCATGCCGCTCTATGACCTTTTTGGTGGTAAATGCCGCGATGCTGTTCCGGCGTATATTCATGCCGATGCACAGACGATAGAGGGCGCAATCGATTTGGTCCAGCAGCGCGTCGATGCGGGCTGGAATCGAATCCGCGTTCAAATCGGTGGCTATGGCGGAAACGTTCCTGTTGAGAATAAGCCTAAAGATGCGCTACCCGGTGCATACTATGATCCCAAAGTGTATATGCGCACGGCTATTGAGGGCTTTACTGCCTTACGTCGCGAGTTTGGTGACGACATTGAGCTGTGCCATGATGTCCATGAGCGTTTGACGCCTTCCGAGGCAATCCGCTTCGCGCAGCAAATGGACCAATTCGACCTGCTGTTCCTTGAGGACGTGCTCGCTCCCGAGCAAATCGCATGGTTCGATCAGGTGCGCGCTCATACGACTTGCCCGCTTGCCATGGGCGAGCTCATCAACAACCCGCATGAGTGGATGCAGCTTGTTCAGAATCGAAGCGTTGACTATCTTCGTCTCCACATCAGTCAGGCAGGTGGAATCACGCCCGTTCGCAAGATCATTGCTTTCGCTGACGTTAATGGAGTTCGCACCGCTTGGCATGGTCCTGGCGATATGTCCGGTATTGGGCATGCGGTCAACACGCACCTTTCCATTTCCTCACCGAACTTCGGTATCCAAGAGTGGAGCTGCAGCATTAAGGAGAACACGTATCGTGTGTTCCCGGGCATGCCAGTCGTTGAGAACGGCTATGTGTATCTGAACGATCAGCCCGGTATCGGTGTGGATATCGATGAGAATCTCGCAGCAGAGTTCCCTCCCGTCGATAAGGATTTGAGTTGGCTTCTTTGCAGACTTCCGGATGGTTCCGCTGCTCGACCGTAATGCGACCCGGAGTTATTTGTATTTGAGTTCCTTGAAAGGGGATAGACCATGAAAACTGATGATAAGGCCATTGCCGACGGCATTGTTGCTGCAGTTGGAGGCGTAGACAATATCAGGGCCGTGGGTCATTGTTCGACCAGGCTGCGTTTGACGCTTCATGATAAGACCAAGGTCGATGAGAAAACAATCGAAGATATTGAGGGCGTCAAAGGCCAATTCTTCGCCGGCGAACAGTATCAGGTGATTTTGGGCACCGGTCTTGTTAACCGTGTTTACGATATTGTCGCGGGCGAGAATCAGGGCGGTGTTAACACCGATATTAAGGCCGACCTGTATGCCGGCATGTCGCTCCCCAAGAAGCTCTCTCGTATTTTGGGCGATATCTTTATTCCCGTTATTCCCGTCCTGGTGGCAACAGGCCTTTTTAGCGGCTTCATTAACTGCATCAACTCGTTTGGCGTTCAGATGGACCCCAACGTTTTGACGATCGCGACCATTCTGATGAAAACTGCTTTTACCTTTCTGCCCGTGCTTATTGCATGGTCGGGCATGAAGCAGTTTGGTGGTAGCCCCGTCATCGGCATCGTCCTTGGTCTCATGCTGGTGAACCCGCTTCTTCCTAACCCGAATGATGTGGTTAAGGGCACGGTTGAGGCAATCACTTTCCATCCGTTTGGTCTTGAGTGGAATGTTGTAGGTTATCAGGGCTCGGTGCTTCCCGCTCTTGTTGTTGCGTATATCGCTGCAAAGACCGAGAAGACTCTTAAGAACGTTGTTCCGGATGTTCTGGATCTTATCATCACTCCGTTTACTACGATCCTCATTGCCGGCTTGCTTGGCATGCTTGTTATTGGCCCCGTTTGCCAGACCGTGGAACACGCTGTTTTGGCTGCCGCGAAGTTCGTTATCGCGTTGCCGTTCGGTCTGGGTGGACTAATCCTTGGCGGAACGCAGCAGGCGATTGTGGTTACCGGTATGCACCACATCTTCCTTGCGCTCGAAACTGACTATCTTGCTACCACCGGTTTCAACCCCTTCAATGCCATGATTTCCGGTGGCATTATGGCCCAGGCTACCGCCGCCTTGGTTACCGGTCTTAAGGTGAAGAACCCTAAAAAGCGTGGCTTCTATATGGCTGCATCGCTGCCTGCATTCCTGGGCATTACCGAGCCGGCAATCTTTGGCGTGAACCTCAAGTTTGGCAAGCCGTTCCTGTTTGCTCTTTGCGGAGGTGCCTGCGCTGGTTGGTGTGGCGCAATGCTTCATGCTGCCAGTACCGGTATGGGCGTTGCTGCTATTCCGGGAATCGTTACCTACCTGTACAGCCAGCAGGCCATCATCAACTACTTTATCATCCATGGTGTTGGCATTGCGGTTTCCGGTCTGCTCACTTGGTTCTTCTTTGACCCTAACAAGGCCGAACAGGCTGAGCTTGAGAACTAGGTTTTGTTTGATCTAACTCAGATGGGTATATCGTTCATTTCATGAGGCTTTGATGGCTCATAACCAATGAAGCGTGCTTTCCCTGTACATACTCTTTTTAGATAAAGCGAGATGCCTGCAAGTCGCAGACATCTCGCTTGTTGTATTTGCTATCATCATGCGAGTCAACCTTAGGGTCGGGCGGCTTAGCTTTGTTCGCTACAAGTTCCGCACGCAAAGAGGAGCACTTAATGTGCTCTTCGTCTTGCGCAGGACTGTCCGCAGTAGCGAATAAAGCTAAGCCGACCGACCCCATTAAAGATTAAAGGAGCTGATATGTGCGATTGCACAGATCATAAGGATGAGATCCCTGCCTACGACGCGCAGGCCATTGAGTCCAAGTGGATGAAGGCCTGGGAGGACTCCAACCTCTTTGCCGTCGACACCGACGCCAGCAAGCCCAAGAAGTACGTGCTCGAGATGTTCCCGTATCCGTCGGGCGACCTGCACATGGGCCACGCGCGCAACTATACCATCGGCGATGCCATGGCCCGTCAGGCCCGCATGCGCGGCTACGATGTGCTGCACCCCATCGGCTTTGACGCCTTTGGCCTGCCCGCTGAGAACGCCGCCATCAAGCACAACACGCAGGCTGCCGCCTGGACGTACAAGAACATGGACCAGGCTCTCGCCACGATGAAGCGTATGGGCTTTTCCTACGATCTGGATCGCATGGTCAAGACCTGCAGCCCCGATTATTACCGTTGGGGTCAGTGGATCTTTGAGAAGTTGTGGGAAAAGGGCCTGGTCTATCGTAAGAAGAATCCGGTTAACTGGTGCCCCACCTGCAAGACCGTTTTGGCTAACGAGCAGGTGACCGAGGGCAAGTGCTGGCGTTGCGGCACCGAGCCCGAGAAGCGCGACCTTGAGCAGTGGTACTACAAGATCACCGACTACTCCCAGGAACTGCTCGACGACTTGGAGAAGCTTCCCGGCTGGCCCGAGCGCGTCAAGCAGATGCAGGCCAACTGGATCGGTCGCTCCGAGGGCGCCGAGGTCGACTTTACCCTGTGCGATGCCGATGGCGAGCCTATCGAGGGCGACGAGGGCAAGATCACCGTCTTCACCACGCGCGCCGACACGCTCTTTGGCGTTTCCTTCTTTGTCCTGTCTCCCGAGTACGCCCGTCTGCACGAGCTCGTCGAGGGTACGGAGTACGAGGAGGCCGTGACCAAGATCGTCGAGGACTCCAAGCATATCTCTGCCGTCGAGCGTGCCCAGGGCACTCTCGAGAAGCACGGCGCCTTTACGGGCCGCTACGTGGTGAACCCCGTCAACGGCGAGAACATCCCCGTGTGGGTTGCCGACTACGTCGTGGCCGATTACGGCACCGGTGCTGTCATGGCCGTTCCCTGCGGCGACCAGCGCGACTTTGAGTTCGCCCGCAAATACGATCTGCCGATCGTGCCGATCATTCTGGACGATGAGGATCGCGCTGCCGTCGAGGCTAGCGGCGAGACCATCGACACCTTCCATGCCGAGACCGTCGACTGGGATTGCGCTCACGCTGCCGAGGGCACGCTCGTCCAGTCCGGCAAGTACACTGGCATGCGCGGCGGCAAGCACTCCGAGGGCGAGGCTGCGATCGTGGCCGACCTCGAGGCCATGGGCTGCGGCCGTCGCAAGGTCGAGTTCCGCCTGCGCGACTGGCTCATCAGCCGCCAGCGCTATTGGGGCAATCCCATCCCGGCCATCCACTGCGAGCACTGCGGCATCGTGCCCGTGCCCGAGGATCAACTGCCGGTGACGCTGCCCGAGAACCTGGACCTGGGCGCCGGCGAGACCCTCGCCGAGTGCAAGGACTTCTACGAGACCACCTGCCCGGTCTGCGGCCGCCCGGCCAAGCGCGAGACCGATACCATGGACACCTTTACCTGCTCCAGCTGGTATTACCTGCGCTATACCGACCCGCACAACACCGAGCTGCCCTTCTCCCGCGAGGCCGCCGACCGTTGGATGCCCGTCGATAACTACATCGGCGGCATCGAGCACGCCATCCTGCACCTGCTCTACAGCCGCTTCTTTACCAAGGCGCTGCGCGACCTGGGCCTGCTGAGTGTGGACGAGCCCTTCACCAACCTGCTGTGTCAGGGCATGGTCAAGGACGAGAACGGCGACACCATGTCCAAGTCCAAGGGCAATGTCGTGCCCCCGAGCTCGGTCATCGAGCCCTACGGCGCCGACACCATGCGTCTGGCGATCCTGTTTATCGCCCCGCCCGAGAAGGACTTCGACTGGGATCCCAAGGCCGTTGAGGGCGCCAACCGCTTCATCAAGCGCGCCTGGCGTATCGTGTGGCAGCTCGTCCAGTCCGGCGACGCCAACGTGGCCTTCGACAAGTCCGCGCTCGACGAGGTTGCGATGAAGCTCTATCGCGAGCGTCACCGGACCATCGCCAAGTGCACCGAGGACTTCGATCGCGGCCAGTTCAACACCGCCATCTCGGCCGTCATGGAGCTCGTCAACGCGGCGAGCGCCTACCTCAACGCCACCGAGGGTGCCACCCGCGACAAGGCCCTGTGCTATGGAGTGGCCAAGGACATCGTGAGCGTCCTTGCTCCCATCTGCCCGTTCTGGGCCGACGAGCTGTGGCATGAGGCGCTCGGCTGTGAGGGCAATGCCTACACCGCCGCCTGGCCCGAGTTCGACCTGGCCGAGTCCGTTGAGGACACGGTGCAGATCGTGGTCCAGGTGCTTGGTAAGGTCCGCGGCCGCGTCGAGGTGGCCCGCAATGCCTCCAATGAGGATATGCAGGCTGCCGCCGAGGCCGCTGTCGCCAAGTGGCTCGAGGGCAAGACGGTCGTCAAGGCCATCTGCGTGCCCGGCAAGCTGGTCAACCTGGTGGTCAAATAAGCTCTGCGCGTAAAGCTGACATGCAATAAACGAGGGACGGTCCGGTTGGGTCGTCCCTCGTTTTGTGTTGTCTGCCCTGCTTAGTCAGTGCGTCGCACCGTCTTCTATGGGATGTGTACCAGGTCCCTAAAGTAAATGTTGCCTGTTGCTTCTTCGAACATCCAGATGTTGAGGTAGGTGTCGTTGAGGTCGTTGTTCACATCAAAGTCCGGGTCGTCGAAGGTGCCCACAAAGGTGAGCATGGCGCGCGTTTCCTCGCCCGCTGCGACCGGCTGGCGCATGCGCACGTCGCGGACCACGCCGTCGACGTAAGCGTAGGAGTCCACGTCGCCAAACATCATGTCGACATCGGTATTGTTGGTTACCGTAAAGACGAGCGCGGCGTCCCCGTAGCCGTCGGTGTCCTTACCAACGCAGGTGACGTGGACGTTCTCGTCCGCCTCTAGGTCGATGGGGAACTGTTCTTGGGGGTCGGGGCCCAAACCCTGGGGATCGACGATGTCCTCGTCTATTTTGTCGAAACTCACCGGTGGTTCGGTTTTTTCGATGGCTTTGGTGCTGCCAGGATCCGGTTCGCATGTTCCGGTTTTGCTGTTCGTTTTGCCGCAGCCCACGAGGGCCAACGAGCACGTTGCGATGGCGAGCGCAGTCATGCAGAGGGTGCCTAGGCGTTTCATAGGTGCCTCCTTGCCGTAGAGGATTTGGAAAGGTTCGTCGTTGCGCGACTTGCTGGCCGGCTTGTTGCGGAATGTCCCTTAGCGTAAGTCTGATCGATAAGGGCTCGGGGAGGAATGCCCTTGGGGTCCGAACAGACCTGTGGATTGGGACGCATGGCCCGTTTTGGGACTGTTGAGGGTGCGCCGCATGGGGTTCCTCGGCCAATTGTCCTATTCTTGTGGAGAACCTGTGCGCACGCTGACCTGCAGATTTGTACTGTGCTTGCACGTTTTCGCAGGTATTGGTATAGTTTGCTTGCAAATGAAGTTGTAATTGAAAGAAGTGGGGTTTCGGCCCCGCTTCTTTTTTGTATGGATGGAGGTGCCGCAATGGTCAAGACTAAGACCGAGCAGGCGATCATCGACGCGCTCGAGGCCGTTGCCCCCCAGCACGATGTCGACATCGTCGACGTCGAGCTCGTGGGTGCCACCAAGGCCCCCTGCGTGCGTGTGCGTATCGAGGGTGCCGAGGGTCAGAGCCTGTCGCTCAATGACGTCACGGCCAACACCAAGTGGGTCGGCGATGTGATTGAGGAGCTCGACCCTATCTCTTCGAGCTATACGCTTGAGGTGTCGAGCCCGGGCATGGCGCGCCCGCTGCGCCGTCCGCGCGACTTTGCCCGCTTTGTGGGCGAGAACTGTGAGCTCACCTCCACCGCCTCCGAGGGCCGTCGCAAGTACGCCGGCAAGATTGCGGCTGCGACCGAGACCGACGTGACCCTCGAGCTCGAGGACGGCGAGTCCGTCACCCTCGATTTCTCTGATGTTAAAAAGTGCAAGTTGAAGCCCACCTACGACTTCAAGCCCGCGAAGGAAGGAAAGTAAGATGGCAGCATCCGACATGATGTCCGCCCTGATGGAGCTTTGCCAGGAGAAGCACATCGACCAGCTCTACCTGATCGACCGCCTGGAGCAGTCGCTCGCCAAGAGCTATGCCGAGATCCTGCATCTTGAGTGGGGCGCCAAGGTGACCATCGACCGCACCACCGGCAAGATCTACGTCTACCGCCTGGAGCCGATCGACGATTCCATGGACGAGGAGGGCAACTTCACCGAGTTCGAGGAGATCGACGTCACCCCCAAGAACACGAGCCGCATCGCTGCCCAGCACGCCAAGGCCGAGATCAACGCCATCGTGCGTAACTCCGCCCGTGAGCAGATCTACGAGGAGTTCTCCGGCCGCATCGGTGACCTCATCAGCGG
>URUW01000041.1 GCA_900551205.1 uncultured Collinsella sp.
CAAAAAACCGGTTGGAATGGGAATTCCAACCGGTTATACATTCAAGCAAATAGCGAATCGACTACGACCGTGCGCCCTCGAGGAAGAAGCGGCGGCTGAAGTAGTTGTACCAGGTGACGAGGAACGTGGCGATGGCCTTCATGGCTTGGTAGCCGATGCTCAAAAACGTGACGCCCACAAACATGTATAGGTCGTTGAGGCCCAGGCCGATCACCGACAGGATGGTGAAGATCGTGAACTCGCGCTTGCGGCTCATGCCCTCGCGGTGGTCGAACACATACTTCATGCTGAGCCAGTAGTTGACCACGACGGACGTGATAAACGAGACCGTGGTGCTCATCAAAAAGTCGAGGTGAAACAGCTCGACGAGCGCAATGAGCATACCCCAGTCGATGCCAAAGGAGATAAGACCCACGACAGCGAACTTGAGGAACTGCTTGGTATGAGGTTGTGCCAGTGCCTTGCGCACGTAATCACATCCAATGCGTTGATGAATCGAGCAGAGGATACTTTAGAGCTTTTGCAAGGGAAACGTAAGGTCTTTGCCAAGAACTATACGAACTCGCCAGATTTTCAAGAGCTAATCCGCAAACGTTGAAAATTTGCCCGTAAACGAGCAAAGCCCACGAACAACAAAACGCTCGACGCGCGTCATCCGAGGGCATCGTAAAGCTGTAAGGCTGCGAGTTACTTGGTCTCGTCGCCCTCCAGGAAGATCTTTCGGGTCACAAAGTTGTAGACCATGACAAGCGCGGTGGCGCAAATCTTGGCGATATTGGCCTCGAGCCCCAAGCCGGTGTTGAGCGCCAGCACGATACCGTCGTTGAGAGCCAAGCCGATCACGGACAACACGACAAAGATAATGAACTCGCGGCGGCGGCTCATGCCCTCCTTGTGCGCAAACACGTACTTCATGCTGGCGAGGTAGTTAAAGATGAGTGAGATGATAAAGCCGCTGGTATTGGCGATTAGGATGTTGAGGCCCAGACCGTAGTGGAGCAGATTCATAATGCCAAAGTCGATGACCGTGGCAATGACACCGACGACGCCAAATTTCATGATCTGCGCAAGGAGCTTTTGCATGGTACCTGCCTTAAGCTGGCGCCGAAGCGCCGCGGGGATGACAAACTCAGCAAGTTTAGCCAATCCCCGCGGGTGGAGCTAGGCGCGCTCCTCGATAGCACCGTTTCTATATGCATCGAGCAGTTGGCGTAGGTCCTGGATCTGGCTGCGGATCTTGGCACCGGTATCAGTGTCGCTCACCATGCGGCGGCGGTCGGCCTCGTCAAAGCGGTTGGTCTCGCTTTCGATGTCCACGTTGCGCGTGAGTGCCTCGGCAACCGTCGTAAAGGCCCGGTGCGACTTGAGGCGGCAGCCGCGCGAGCTCGAGATAAGCGTGTAGCCGGCGATGCCCGTCTTGGGATGGTAAGCGCGGCAGAATCCGCCATCGATGACCAGCAGCTTGCCCTCGGCGCGGATGGGCTGCTCGCCCTTGGTGGTTTTAACGGGCGTGTGGCCGTTGATGATGTGACCGGTCGGTGAGCATGCCATGGGCGCGACGCCAAACTCGCGCATGATGTCGTCGCAGACCGAGGGCGACTTGGTAAGCGTAAAGTACGGGTCCATCGGCTCGACCCAGGTGCTCTTGTCGGCGATATAGGCGCGCTCAAAGGTACGCACCAGGCGTCCGCTGGCGGGTGAGTTAAAGCCAATCCACAGGTACCACATCCAGTCGAGAGCGTCGCGGTCGCCCACGCGCCAGGCGCGGCGGGCGATGTGGTCGCAAAAATCGAGATAATCGCGGCCAGCGTGCCAGGTGCCCAGGCAGTTCATGCTGCTAAAGGTGCCGTCTTCGTTGAGCGGCACGCAGCCATGGAACAGCAGGTTGCCGTTGGCGACCTTGTACATCGAGCCGTGGGAATAGAGAAAATCGATATGGCGATGCAGGTGATCGGCGGTGACAAACTCGGACACGAGCTTGTCGATGATGTGCTGCTCTTGGGGCGTGAGCGAATAGGGGTCCGCCGGGTCGACGGTGGGGAAGTCATTGGTCGTGAGCGGCCACACGCTGCCGTCGGCGAGCGTGACCGTGCCGGTGTCGTGATCGATTTTGTCGAGTAGCAGGCGGTCGGTCATGTCGAACTCGGGGTGGCGCTGGATAATCTGACCCTCGAGCTTAAAGAGCAGCACGTTGATGGCCTTGATCAGCGGGGTGATGGACTCACCGGCGGTGTAGGTGGCATCGGCAAAGGCGACAAGCTCACGCAGCGAGATGCCGTAGTCGTTCTCCAGGATCTCGTAGTTGTCGTAGCGTAGGTTGTTGCGCAGCACCGTGGCGATGCAGGCGGGCTCACCGGCCGCAGCGCCCATCCACAGCAGGTCGTGGTTGCCCCACTGGATGTCGAGTGAATGGTAGGTGAGCAGGCGGTCCATAATCTTGGCCGCGCCGCCACCGCGGTCGAAGATGTCGCCCACCAGGTGCAGGTGGTCGACGGCCAGGCGCTTGATGAGCGAGGCAAGCGACTCGATAAAGTCGTCGGCGCTTGCGGTCTCCAGGATGGACTCCACGATGCGCTCGTGATAGCGCACGCGATAGTTGTTCTCGTCCGGGTGCGTGTGCAACAACTCGTCGATGATATAGGCGTAATCGCGCGGGATGGCCTTACGCACCTTGGAGCGCGTATAGCGGCTCGAAAGCGACCGGGCAACCATGATGAGCTGGTCAAGTATCGTCTTGTACCAGGTGGGCGAGTCCTCGCGCTGGCTGCGGACCAGCTCGATCTTCTCGTGCGGGTAGTAGATGAGCGTGCACAGCTCGCCCTTCTCGTCAAAGGTGAGCGTGTCGCCAAAAATCTCGTCGACATGCTCGCGCACGACGCCCGAGCAGTTGTTGAGGATGTGCATAAAGGCTTCGTACTCGCCATGCACGTCGCTCATAAAATGTTCAGTGCCTTTGGGCAGGTTGAGGATGGCCGAGAGATTGATGATCTCGGTAAACGCGGATTGCTCGGTGGGAAATTGTTTCGACAGCAGACGCAGATACTTGAAGTCTTGCGGATTGCGATCGAATGCGACCATGAAACACCTTCCGATGGGGTTGGTAAAACTGATAAACAGCGTCAAACGTTTATCAGTATGCGCCGCTTTTGTTTCGATTGGGGGTGGGAGGTCGAATTGTTGGCCGAACGGTTTGGTAAATCGATTTAGTTGAGGTAGATATGGCGGTTGGGTGGAGACGACAGAAGGTGTTTTCTCAGATATTTATGCGTGGGGTCGGTGGAGACGATGGTGGTAAAGATGTTCGCTATTATTGGTTCGATTTGGTAAATAGTGGACATATGTACCGTATATAGGCTCACTGTGCGATAATTTGCGCAGCAATGAGTAAGGAGCCTCATATGAGTGATTTTGTCCTGACCTGTGAATCCGCCGCCGATCGAACTCGGGAGTTCTTTGAATCGCGCAATATCCCTGTCGTGTGTTTTCATTACGAGATCGACGATGTTGTCTATACGGACGATCTGTATCAGTCGATTACGCCGGACGAGTTTTTTGCCCAGATATCCGCGGGCGCCATGCCCAAGACGTCTCAGGTGAGCGTGGGTGAGTACGAGGAGTTTTGGGAGCCGCTTGTTGCCGAGGGTAAAGACGTGCTGCACCTGACGTTGTCGTCGGGTATTTCGGGTACGTATGGCTCGGCTTGCGTTGCGGCGCAGATGCTCGCCGATCGCTATCCCCAGGGCGGCAAGGTGCGCGTCATCGATTCGCTGGCGGCGTCTTCGGGCTTTGGCCTGCTGGCGGAATGTGCCGCCGACGTGCGCGATAGCGGGGCTTCACTCGACGAGACGGCCGCTTGGATTGAGGAGCACAGGCTCAACCTGCACCACTGGTTCTTCTCGACCGATCTGTCGAGCTACCTGCGCGGTGGTCGCATTTCGGCCGCGAGCGCGATCATCGGCACGGCGCTTAAGATTTGCCCGCTTATGACGGTCGATTGCGAAGGTGGGCTGTCGCCACGTGAGAAGATTCGCACTAAGAAGCGCGCGATTTCCGAGATGGCCAAGACCATGATGGCACACGTGCAGGACGGTGCGGATTATTCGGGTAAGTGCGTCATGTCGCACTCGGCGTGCCGCGAGGATGCCGAGGCAGTTGCGGCGCTGATCGAGGAACAGATTCCGCAGCTTAAAGGCAAGATTGAGATCAATAACATCGGTACTCTGATTGGCTCGCATACCGGACCTGGTACGGTGGCGCTCTTCTTTATGGGCGACAAGCGCGTGGATTAGTTTGCCCCATCACATCGCTGCATGATTGCTCAAACGAAAACGGCCCGCCTCACGTTTGTGGGGCGGGCCTTGCTGTTGGGGTTAGCGTTTCTTTCCGCGGAAGAAGAAGCCGTGCAGTGACGGCTTGAGGCCGCGGTTGGCGCGATGCTCCTCGACGCGCTCGTGGATCGAAGCGACGCGCTCGATGACTTCGTCGGGAATCGGCACGTCGGGATTCATGTTCTCGACCTGGCTGACCTCGGCGGCGGAGACCTGGTCGATAATGGGCACATCGTCGTGCGAGATGACAGGTGTGGCGTCTTCCTTCATCTTGCGATAACGCTGCATCATGTCGGTCTGTAGCTGCTGGGCCGAAGGCGGCGTCCAGATGATGGCGTTGGCGCCGGCGGCGATGGTTTCACGGATGCTCTCTGGCGTCTTGCCGCCCGGCGCGATGAGCGGCAGGTTGGGATAGTGCTTGCGCAGCTCGCGTAGGACCTGGGGCGTGTTCTTGCCGGCGGCGATGTTGAGAATCTTGGCTCCAGCGCGCACCTTGGCGTGGGCATCGTCGTCGCAGCGAACGACCGTAGCGATGACGGGGATGTCGGCGATGTTGGTGATGTGCTCGACAGTAGCGGGGGAGTTGACCACGCAGCCCGCCGCGCCCTGCATCTCGGAGACGGCTGCCATCTGCACGGAGCGCTTACCGGTCGTAGTTCCGCCGCCCACGCCTACAAAGACCGGGCACTCGGCGACGGTCAACAGTGCCTGCGTAATGGCCGGCTGCGGCGTGAAGGGGTAAACGGCAAAGACGGCATCGGCGTTGGAGTTGCGGATGACCGCGACATCGGTGGTGTAAATGAGCGACTTGATGCGGCGGCCGAAGAGCGTGAAGCCGCTGGCCTCCTCGATCTCGTCGGGCATGCGAAGGGCAGCCTTGCGCAGACGTCCGTCGATGGGCAGGGGCTCCATAGGGAGCAGGCCGTTGGGCGTGACGGCTACCTGGGGCTCGGTGAACTCGTCTGCGAGCTCGACCTCGGAGAAATCGACCGAGGCGACGATGTCTTCGTGAACTTCGGCGGGCACATCGATGGGAGCTTGGTCGTTTGCCGCGGCAGGCGTGTCGAAGGAGCTGGTGCCGACGAAGGCGTCGACGCGCTCGTTTAGATCGTTGAGGGTATCCATGGAGGCTCGATTCTATGTGATGACGGCCGGCAGGGTGCCGGCAGCGTTGTGCTTGCTAAATCGTTTGACGAGTTGATTTTTCCCCGCCGCGTCCCCCGTTAGACCGAAGGGCGGCGAACGTGAAGGAGCTGTGGTGGCGGGGATCGAGGTGCTATCTTGAAAGTCCCGTTTAAAAGAGAGGTGACGCGGTATGGAATTGACAGCAATGTTGGGCTCGATTGGCCTGTGTGTGGGCGCAATCGTTGCCGCCGCGGTCATCTATTTTGTGGTTACGGCCATTAAAGGCAAAAGGGCCGAACGCAAGGAGCGCGCGATGCTTAAACAGCATCGCGACCAGCAGGGCAAACGCGCACAGAGATAGCTTGTTGAGTTTTGGATCCGTGCGCTAGCTGCGTTTTCGGATCAGGGCAATGTAGAAGCCCTCAAAGTCGCGGCTAGGCGGAATGGTCAGCGTGCCGGGCATACCGTTGGCGACGGACGAGACGTGGCTGGCGGCGATGGCCTCGGTGAGGGCGTTGCACTCGATGCGTGGCTCTTCGCCAACTTCCTGAGCACGGCGCGTTTCACTTTCGCTCGGCGTGCCGTCGAGGGGGATAAGCTCGCAATCCATGTGCTTGTCGAGGGCCTCTTGCAGGGCGTCCTCGTTTTCCTGCGGCAAGATCGAACAAGTCGAATAGACGAGCGTGCCGCCCGGTTTAAGGGCTCCCATGGCGCGGTCCAGAAGTGCTCGCTGCGAGCGGGCACACTTACTCAGCAGCTGCTCGGTCAGGCCGCGCAGGCTTTTCTCGTTGCCGCTGATGACGGTGCCCGTGCCGGTGCAGGGGGCATCGAGCAGGATGCGGTCAAAGCGGAAGAACTCGTCGAGCTCGCGTGCGTCGATGCGCATGACGGGCACGTTTTTTGCGCCTTGGCGGTGGAGGTTGGCTTCGAGCTTCTCGGCGCGGGGAATGCTCATCTCGCAGGCGGTAAGGTGCGCCTGGCCCTGCGTGAGGGCGGCGATCTGCGTCGTCTTGCCACCGGGGGCCGCGCACATGTCCAGGATGTCCTCGCATGCCTGGGCGCCCAGGACCAACGGCGGCATCATGGACGACAGACTTTGCAAGTAGATCTTGCCGTCGCGGTAGATGTCGAGGTCCCACAGGTCGGAAACCTGGGCGTCGGGCAGGATGAAGGCGTCTGGATACCAGGCGACGGGGTTGTGGGCGATGCCGGCGGCATCGAGCGCCGCAGCGATGTCCTCGGCGGTTGCCTTGAGCGTGTTGGCGCGCAGCGTGACCGGGCGTGTGACCGCGGCGCCGAAGCCCTTGATCATGAGCTCGGCATCGGCGGGCGCATAGGCGCCGGCGACCGTGTCGACCATAAAGCGCGGCAGGTCGGCGGCGCAAGGAAGGGCGGCAAGCTGGTCGGAAAGCTCGGTGGCGGCAAACTGCCTGAGCTTGAGCTCGGCCTTGACCTGTTTTTTCTGCTTACGACGACGCGGCTTGGACATCCGTCTTTCCTTCCCATTCCATTACATGTCGAGTGTTTAGTACTGGCTCTCGTGCTTGCTAAAGAAGTCGAAGCGCGGGGGCAGCGGCTTCACGCGGTGCTCGCCGGGCTTCTCGCCCAGGATCTCCACGAACTCGTCCGTGGAGGCAAAGATGTTATCCCAGCTAAAGAAAGCGACCGGGTCGACGTCGAAGTACTCGCAGATGAGCTCGCAGCCGGCCGGCACAATACCGTGCATCAGGACGGTCGCCACGCGCAGCTCGGTAAAGGCGTCGACAAGGGCCTGCGTCATCGCGGCATTGGCCGGCTCGCCCTCGAGCTTGTTGGCGGCCTTGGAGGCGTCGCTCCAGCGCTTGTTGGCGGCGCGCAGGTAGTCGTCGCACACGGCAAGCGCGCGGTGCGTCTCGAACTTGTACATGGCCTGCTCAAAGGCGAGGGCTGCCTGCTGGGCGGCTTCGACCACGGTGTCAGAAGCGGCACCGGCGGGGATGCAGCCGTTGCGGTAGGGGCTCTCGTCGCCTTCCTTGACGGCGACGCCGTAGAAGCAGCTGCGGGCCAGACGGTTGAACACGCCGGTCAAAAGGGCGCTCTCCTTAAGGGCCGGGTCGATAACGCGCTTGTCGTCGCAGGCGCGTACCTCGTTGCCGTCCTTGTCCTTGCCGGTCACACGCGTGTCGTATGCCTTGGGGCTAAAGCTTACCGGCTTCTCGGACAGGCCGAGCGACAGCCAGTGCGCACGCATCTGCTCGCAGGTGTAGTGGTTGAGCAGGTCGTCTGCCGGCGGGGGAGGCGTCTGCGAGGACGAGCTGGCCTTTTTGCCCATGTAGAGCAGGTGGTAGCAGGCGCTGACGGTGCTCTGCGTGAGGTCCCAGCCCAGGGCCTCCCACATGGCGGTCTGCGCGATGCAGTAGAAATAGATGTTGTCCTGACCGATGAACTGGTAAATCTGAGCGTCGTCAGAGCACCACCAGTCGCGCCAGTCGAGCGAGCTGTGCTGGTAGGTGGGTGCGGGCACCTGCGTGGAGTCGGCGGCGGGCTCGCCCATGAGGGCGGCATCCTGGGCGGCGACGCCCTCGGTCACGCCGGCGGCCTTGGCATCGCGTGCGAGCACGGTACGCGTATAGCTGATGGGCGCCCACAGGCTCTCGGGCCAGCACCAGCAGGTGACGTCGGTCACGCCGTCGACCTCGGGCACCGGAACGCCCCAGTCGATGTTGCCGGTGATGCGGAAGGGCACGAGCGCCTTGCCGCTGCGGAAGCGCACGCCGCCGTTGGCGAGCACCGCGTGGGCGTCGTCGCGCTCCTTCCAGCTGGGGAAGGTGACGGTAAAGCTGCTCTTGTTGCCCTCGGGCTCCAGCACGGTGTGCTCGGGAAGCTGGTCCTCGACGGCGTCGAAGGCCTCGCGGAACTTATTCTGGATGTAGAGCTGAGCCGGCAGCAGCCACTCCTCCATGGTCTTGGAGACCACGGAGCGAACCTGCGGGTTCTGGGCGAGCTTGGCGGTATAGGTCTTCATAAAGTCGAGGTAGGCCGGCAGGTCAAAGTAGAGATTGTCGACCGGGCGCAGCTCGGGCACCTCGCCGGTGAGCTGGCTCTTGGGCGCGATGAGCTCCTCGGGCTCAAACTGGTGGCCCAGATCGCACTCGTCGGCATAAGCCTTCTCGGACTTGCAGCCCTGGATGGGGCAGCGGCCGATGACCTGGCGGCCGTTGAGGAACGTGCCGGCCTTGGCATCGTAGAACTGCAGCGTGGAGCGCTTGGAGATGGTGCCCTGCTCGTGCAGGCGCTCGATAATCTCGGCAGTCACCTCGTTGTGGATCTGGGCCGCCGGCTCAAGGCCCGAGCCGCCGTAGATGTCGCAGCTGATGTTGTAGTTGTTGAGGGTCGCGGCCTGGCGGGAGTGATTGGACTCGACATACTCGCCGATGGACTTGCCGTAGCCCTCGTTCTCCTTGAGCTTGCGGTAGCTCTCCATGATGGGCGAACCGTAGCAGTCGGTGCCCGAGGTGAAGATGACGTTTTCGCGGCCCAGGCGGTCGCGCAGGAAGCGGGCGAAGAAGTCGGCCGGGACAAAGACGCCGCCGACGTGGCCAAAGTGCAGACCCTTGTTGCCGTAGGGCTCGCCGGCGGTAACGATGGCGCGGCGCGGCCAGCTGGGACGGTCGTTCATGGAGTATTTGGATGCCATGGGACTCCTTCGCATATAGGTAAGAGCGCGGCCGGGCACGGGGTTCGGCGGCGCGGTGGTCAATTCGTGCATATCGTTCGACATTATCGCACATGCGGGCGGGTGCGTGGCAGGGGCGCTATCCTAAGATGCTATGAATGAGATTTCCAACATACATGCGTTTGAGGACGAGGATTTTCTACACGCTTGCTTCGTGTGGGGGATGGCCGTGATCGCGGTGTTTGCCGTGTGCCTGGTGCCGGTGTTTATGCTGTTGGGCGGGCCTGCGGACTTGGACGCGGCTGAGGCGGGCGGCTGGATGGCTGTCGTGGGCTGGATAGTCGGCTTGGCTGCGGTCTCAATGGCATCGTTTGCCGTGCACGAGCTGGTGCATGCGGTGTTTTTTAAGCTGCTGGCGCCTGCGGGCGCGCATGTGACCTTTGGCGCGAATCGCGAGACGGCGATGATCTATGCCTGCGCCGAGGGCGTTGTGTATTCGCGTCGGCGGTACATGGCCATTTGCCTGGCGCCCACGGTTGTTTTGACGGTGGCGTTTGCCCTGGGCTTTGCGCTCTCGGGCTATCCGCTGCTGTGTTACCTGGCGGCTGGCTTGCATTTGTCGGGCTGTGTGGGCGACTGGTATTACGTGCGGGCCATTTTGCGCGACCGCCGCATCGCTGCCTGCGAGGACACGTCCTTTGGCGTGCGCTTTTTCGCAAAGTAGTCTTTTTGGGACGGGGCTATTTTAGCTGCCATGATGTCGGGGTGAGTTTTCTGGGACGGGGATGTCGATGAAGTCGTTGTTGCTGCATGCGTGCTGTGCACCATGCTCGCTTGAGCCGGTTCGCCTGCTGCGCGAGGAGGGGTTTGAGCCCACGATTTGCTGGACCAATCCCAATATTCAACCGCGCGATGAATGGCGGCGGCGTCTGGACGAGCTGCGCCGGTGGTGTGCCGATGGCGACATCGAGCTCATCGAGGCGGGGGAGGACCGCGAGCGCTGGGAGGCCGGCGTGGCCCCGCTGGGTGCCGATCGGCCCCGTCGCTGTCGCTCGTGCTATGCCCTGCGCTTGGCCGAGGCGTGCCGCGTGGCCCAGGAGCGCGGGTTTGAGTTTGTGGGCACGACGCTCGCCGTCTCGCCGTATCAGCTGTTCGATACCTGCAATGATGTTTTGGAGCGTCTGGCTGCCGCCCGCGGTCTCACCCCGGTGATTCGCGATTTTCGCCCGTATTATCCCGAGGCTACGCGCCGTTCGCGTGAGCTGGGCATGTATCGGCAGAATTACTGCGGCTGCCGTTTCTCGGCGGTCGAGGCGGCCATGGATCGCGCCCGCATCCGCGACGAGCGCAAAGCCGCCAAAAAGTAGTTCGTTTGGGACGTCAGCCTGCTAGGATGTAGAGCGGACTTTAGCTATATAAGGAGTATCCGACGTGTCTATGCGTACCGATGATTTTGACTACAACCTTCCTGAGGAACTGATTGCCCAGGCTCCTGCCGAGCCGCGCGACTCCTGCCGCCTGCTGGTGGTGGATCGCAAAGGCTCCCAGGCGGGGAAGCCGCTGGAGCACGGCGGTACCGTTGAGCACCGCATCTTCCGCGACATCATCGACTATATCGAGCCGGGCGATGTGCTCGTCATCAACAAGACGCGTGTGATGCCGGCCCGCCTGATCGGTCGCAAAGCCGGCTCGGGTGGCGTGGTCGAGACGCTGCTGCTCAAGCGCCGTGAGGATGTTGACCCGCTGGGCCACGTTTGGGAGTGCCTGGTCAAGCCGGGCAAGCGCCTGAAGCCCGGTGCTCAGATTGAGTATCGCGCCGGTGGCGCCCATGCGCCCGAGGGGGCTCCCGTGGTGCTGACGGCCGAGGTCATCGACTTTGTCACCGATAGCCGCGGAGGCCGTCTGGTGCGCTTTGAGCCGGCCGGCTGCAATGCCGCCGGCGAGCCGCGCACGCTCGACGAGGCCATTCATGCTGCCGGTCACGTGCCGCTGCCGCCCTACATTACCGATTACGAGGGCGATCCCGAGAAGTACCAGACCGTCTACGCCATGAAGGAGGAGCACTCGGCTGCCGCTCCTACGGCGGGGCTGCACTTTACCCCCGAGCTCATGGCCGCTATCGAGGCCAAGGGCGCCAAGTTTGCTGCCGTCGAGCTCGAGGTGGGTATTGATACCTTCCGTCTGGTGGAGGAGGACGACCCCACGCAGCACGTCATGCACACCGAGCGCTACCACGTGTCACAGGAGGTTGTCGACGCCGTGCATAAGGCGAAGGCCGAGGGGCACCGCGTGATCGCCGTCGGCACCACCGCAGTACGCTCGCTCGAGAGCGCCTTTGACGCTGAGGCACCGGTGTCCGATCCGGCCGTGACGGCGCGCTATTTTGAGGGCCGCGAGGATGGGGCCGATACGCTCGGCCGCGGCGACATCGTGGCGCGCGAGAACGCTACGACGCAGCTCTACCTCATGCCCGGCTCGACCTATCACGTGGTCGACGCGCTGATCACGAACTTCCACGTGCCGCGCTCCACGCTCATGATGCTCGTAAGCGCGCTTGCCACCCGCGACCAGATCATGGATGCCTACGCCGCTGCTATCGAAGAGCGCTACCGCTTCTTCAGCTTTGGCGACGCGATGCTCATTCAGTAGGTTACGGCGTTTTCCAAACGCCGTAACCGGCCGACGCTGCGCGGGCCGCATTTGGACAATCTGACGTTCAACTTCAAGGGCGCGAC
>URUW01000042.1 GCA_900551205.1 uncultured Collinsella sp.
CGCCCGTCGCAGCTAGGCCAAACAGGCCGGGCTTTTTGGAGCCAGCGGGCTGCACAGGAATTGTTTTGCCATCGTCCTCGGCGGTGATTTCCCAGCGAATGGTCTTGTTTGCGTCGGCAACCTCGTTGCCCACCGATGTCGGAACGTTTAGCTGCAAATTAAGCACCGTGCTGCCATCGCTCGTAAACGTGGCGATTTGCGTGGGATAAGCGAACACGCTGCCCGGTGTTCCTGTCTGGAGCCAACCTGCAGAGCCATCGCCCGCCGACGCCGTTAGGGTAATGGGCGACAGCAGGCGTGCCGTCTCGTGATCGACAACGGCACG
This sequence comes from uncultured Collinsella sp., assembly GCA_900551205.1. Classification (GTDB taxonomy): domain Bacteria; phylum Actinomycetota; class Coriobacteriia; order Coriobacteriales; family Coriobacteriaceae; genus Collinsella. Next base: position 326 of record URUW01000042.1, read on the forward strand.
CACAAACACGCGCACCTGGGACTTTACGCCCGTGGCACGAATCTCTATCTGCTGATCACGCACATCGCCAGGCATCAGATCTTTAAAGGCCAAAAACAGATCGGGCTCCCCCGAGGAGTCCGTCGCCCCCGAGACCGTCAGCTGACGCGCATTTCCGTCATAGGCAATCGTGGGAGCATCGGCAAACGCACGGGCGGGAACAGCGAGCGCGACCACGCAGAAAATGGCCGCGACCATGCAACGCAAGGAGCGCGCAACACCTTTACGAATCGGGAACGCCATACTTACGCACCTCCATGCGGCGGCACCAGCACGTCATTCTCGACCGAGCAACCCCATGCGTCGTGCACGGCCTCATCGGGCGTCGCCTGGACCGCCTGAGTGGAGATATCCACGACAAGATTGCGACCTTCGGTTGCCTTGAGCTCGGTAACCCTATTAATGAGCACGCCGGTTTCCGCGCCGGGAGCGACGGGCGACGTCCAGTAATAGAACCCGTCGCTCGCCTTAACCCAGTTATAAGCCGAGTTCGCGCCCGAGGCATCAGCCACGCTCCACGCAATCTCGTAATCCGCCTCACCCTTCGGCTCCTCCTTCGGCTCATCCCACAGGCGTGCGCCATCCTGGTCCTGCCAGTAGATATCCACTGCAGCACGAATATAGGCGGGCGCAGTACCCGTGTTCTTCGCCTTGACATCGCTTTTCACTTTGCCGTTGAGCGTTTCCTGAACCGATGGCGTCACCAACCCGATGCCGAACTTGTTGACCAGCACGCCCGTAACCGAAAGCCAGGCCAACGTGCCTGCCGTACCGGCCAGGAGGATAACCCCCACCAGCAAGGCGATGATGCGCTTGCGCTTGGACATGCTAATCCTCCTTCTTTGCTACGTTGCCGTTGCTCCAAACGTTATGGGCACGATTGCTGCCGTCGATCCATTTGTCGTTCACACGCGTGTTCGTGCAGGTGAACGTGGCATCGTTCGCGCTCGATGCAGCGGAGATAGTCGCCTGCGCCTTATCGCCCGGCTGCTTGCCAGGGACGCCGATTTGGTTGCTGTAGCGCCATGCCCACGCTGAGTCCTCCTCGACGGTGTAGATACCCGCCGGGACCGCAAGCTCGATAGCGCCGGAGTACCAGGCGGAACCGTCCTTCAGCTGCGCATCCGATGACACCGTTACCTCAACCGTGCGCTCCTCCAAGGCGTTGCCGTCCATGCCGGCCCGGGAAACCTTGAAGCGGAACGTCTTGCCCTTCGCCCAGCTATCCTGGGTTTGCTTGACGATCTTGAGCGTATGCGTAGCGGCGAAATCGAACACCGCATTGCCATCGCTCTGAGTGCCGTCGCCCGTGAGCTTGTAGTCCAAACGATTCGTCAGCTCAAACGAGCCCTCGCCTGAACCCGAACTGTAAAGCGAGACATACTTCCCGTTGACAGGCGCAGGAGTCTGGCCAGGAAGACCATAGCCCACGCGGTCAACGTGCACCGTCAGTTGCGTGCCCATGAAGGGCTTTGCAAAGCAAGCCTTGAACGGCGCCTTATCGCTCTTGTCATCTATCGTGTTCGCGGCATTGGGATCAAGCAACCACTTGAGCTGCCCGGTCACATTCTTAGGGCTCGCATCGTCCGATGTGTCGTTAGCGACGACCTTATACGTCACCGGATACAAATCCATGTTGGCTGTAACCGGTTTACCCTTGAAGTCGCTCCACGCCACAGCTTTGTCGCCATTAACCCACTGCCACTCCAAGAACAACTCCTTCAAGCTGCTATCCGCTCGCTCGCCCAGGAATGCGACGATTGCGGAGTAGGCTTCGGGATCGTAGGCCACTTCCTTTGGCTCCATGACGGGTTCACCCTTGTCGTCATAGAACGGGCTGCCGTTCTCGTCCATCTTGGGCACCTTAACTGTCTGAACAAAGCCGGCATTGCCATCCTGGCCACGCAGAACACTCGTATCGTTCGGGTCTACCGTAGCGGTGTAGATGACGTTGCCTTCGGTGTCGTGATAGCGCACTTTAAGCGGCGTCTTCTTGTACACCGCAGTGTAGGTCACGCTCTCAAAGGGCTCGCTGCCCTCGAGGGGATACTTCTCATCGTCAGTCATCAGGGTGTACTGCCCGTCATTGACATAATCGCGCGACCAGCCGACAAAGTCGTACTTGGTGCCGTCAGTGCCCTCAACCTCCTCGGCGGCCTTGACCTCAAGAGAAATCTGGTCGCCGGAATCAGTGCGGCCGAGGCTACGGACAAGATCGGGATTCGCAAGTTTAGAGTCAATGTTCGATTGAACGGTAACCAGGCTGGGACGGTAGACCGGGTACAGCTCCATGGGGGCCTTGACCACGGTAGAAGCACTCACCATACGGATGCCCTCTGACCAAGCGACATAGCCCTTGCCAGGTGCCGGCTCGGCTTCCGTCCAGCCCACGAAGACGTTGAACTTGCCTGTATCCGCATCGATAGTGCTGACGTCATAAGTAGGCTTCGGGATGCCGCCATTAAGGTTGCCGAGCATATCGTCTTGCTGAGCAACTTTGCCGTCCACATCCGTGGCATTGAGGTGGTACACAACCGCCAACGGCGAATAGTACGCCACGAATGTATAGGCTCCGCCAGGTTCCACCGGATAAGAGCAAGTACCATGCTCCACATCGTAGGGAAGCGTCTTGATCTCGCCGTTCGGAAGCTCGATCTCAACCTTCTGCAACTTATACAGCTCACCGCCTGCTTTATAAACCGGCGTCGTAACGTCAGGGGTCACCGTTGCCGTAGCAGGATTGGTGTCCGCGTTGATAACGGGAGCGATGTTGTAGCTAGGCACATTGACCTTGTCCGTACCCTCAAAACCTGCGCGATGTAGGTTGGTGGTGTAGCTGACGTCGTACTTTGCGTAGACGGGATAGGCATCCTGCCACTGGGTGACCTTGGACTCGTCGGTCGCCAGATACGGCTCTGCCTTATCCGGATCACTCGTCACATAGGGGTCGCCGGCGACGTCGTAGATATACTTCCAGACGTCAGAATCCTTCTGAACCTCGGCGGTCGAAATCCAGCCCAGGAACTTATAGCCCGGCACGGCCATGTCGGCATCGGTCGGGGAAGCTTCGAGGGTCAGGGGGCTCTCATACGATCCCTTCTCACCATCTTCTGGCGTTTCGGCCACTTTAACCGACTTATTAACATGCGGGTAGTAATACGTGAACGTCGGATCCGCCCCGTTCACCTTGGTCTGCAGCAAGTTACTCTCATAGCGCCGCGTGGCAGTCCTCACGACATTATCGCCCTTGTTGTAGAAATTAACGTCCGTGGTAATCATCGCGCGAACGTAGTACTTCTTATCTGTACGCACCATGCTCTCGATGGGATTTTTCACATATGTCCAATATTCACCATCGCGCTCAAGCGTCCAGAAATTCAGGCGATAGCGATCATTCACCGGTTTGACCGTTACGTTCAGCGAAGCCGAAGTCCAAGTATCGCTTAGCGTTGCAGCGCCTGGAAAATCGGTATCGGCATAGAGGTTTTTTAGAGTATCGGCTCCCGTATCGTTTTTAACGTTGTGTGAGTACGCGTTAAGGGGACTCACGACAAGGGTTTCCTTCGTGAAGCGCGTGCCACACGTTTCATAACTATCCTTTATACCGTGGTCAACATGCTCCGGGCCCCAGTGGACGACGTTTTCACGCACGAAGGTACTACCGACGTTTTCCTCAAAGGGCGTTTGATAGCGATTCCAAACGGAACAAAGTAGCTTGCTGTCCGTAAACTCATGGTTGGTATAAGCCCGAACGTAATAATCCACTCGGTACTCAAAGCGGGCGATGTAGGTATGCGGCGCGGTTAAATCGACATCGGCGGGGAGCGTATAGCTGGGATCGCGGCTTACGCGCACCTCGACCTGGGACCCATCGGCGGCCTGCTTGTTTTCATACCAACCCAGGAAGCGGTAGCCATCGGGCAGCGAGCCGCCTTCGGACAAGGGCTTGTTGTCCACGCCGCGCACCTGCACCGTGTAAACGCTGGCCCCATCCTCGGCAGTCTGGACATCGACATGAGTGTTGCCCACGTCGACACGCTGGGTCGCATCTTCAAGCCCATCCTGCTCATTACCCTCGAACACCGTCATGATGTTCGAGACGTAGTCGCTGTACACCGGATAGAAGTCGGTCGGACCGACGACGGTGATCGCCGCATCGGCGGGATAGAACGCGTTTGCGTTTTTAAGCTCGGCGAGATGGGTCGAGGTAATGGCCGCATAGCCGCCGTTCATCCCAGCCTCGCCGCTCGGCTGCGTCGTCCAACCGATAAAGGTGGCGCTGGGAGACAGAGCGCCGCGGTCCGCAGGGGCAGCCGGCGTCAGGCTAACACCATAGCGGTACCAATCCGCCGACCTGTCGTGCGCAGCACCGCTCTGCCAATCGAGCGTTTTGCCCTTGACGTTATAGAACAGCACTTGCGCCTCGTACGAAGCGATGAACAGGTCGTTGCCCTTAAAACCGTCGGCCCCGTTCGCATTATCGGCGGTATAGGTCGACGTTTTCTCGTGCGTCTCGTTCTTCTGGACCTGCTTGCCAGCAGCCACAGCATCGGCATCGGTCTTGCCGTCAAACCAGCTGTTGTCTTGTCCAATTCGATTCACACGCACATCGGACTCGCGGAACCAGCCCATGAAGCGATAACCGCCGTTGGCATCGGTCAAGCCCTTGGGCTTTGCGGAGGTATCCTGCCCAAACGTCACCGATGTATCGCCCTGGGCCAAGCCCTGAGCCGTTCCCGCCAGCACGGCGCTCACGGCAAAGGCGTACGGATCCGAGGTCTTCTGTTCAATACCAAGTTTGGTTGCCTCGATGGTCGCGGTACCCGCACCGGGAAAATCGATCGTCGCCTTAACGCTCTGGCCATGCACAGGAATATTCAGCTTGTAATCCATCGCCCACTCATTGAAGTGCGGGCCACCCAAGGCCCCGTTGTTAGCAGTCGAGCGCTTGGTGCCGGCACAGAAGTCGTAGTCGTGCTCTTCCCACAGCTCGCGCGTGGTGTAGCGCTCGTCATCCCATGGACCATAGCCATCACCCTTGGTGGTGCCATCGCCGCCAAACGAGGGGATTTTCTTTTTGGCAGGGTTGCCCTGGCTGTTGCCAGAAAGGCTCACGCTCGGCTTAAAGTAGCACTCGGTGACCGTGGCATCATCCTTGTTGGCACGCGCGGCAATGCCGCCCAGGTTCACATCGTTTTGAATGATGGGGATCACGGCGATGGGATTGTACTGACGCGAGCTCAAGTCACCCGCAAAATGGCTTCGAACGAGCTCGTTGCCCTTTTCGGTTAGAATACGACCCGCCAAGCCACCCGTCCACGCGCGCGTCACGGCGACGACGCCCACGTACGACGCGGCATAGCTGTAGCACTGCGCCGTCGAGAAGCAGTCGATAATCTTGGCCTCGCCCGCCATGCAGCCCACAAAACCCGAGGCGTACACGTTGTTGCCGCCCAGGGCGCCAATGGCCACGTCGTACTTATTGGTGACGTCGGTCATGCCCTTCTCGGCAATCGAGCCGTCGTCCTTACGCGTTGGCGTCACGCGGCAGTACTCGATAGTCGAGTTCTTAACGTAGCCGGCAAACGCCGCCATATACAGACCCTCACCGCCGAGCGCCTGCACGCCCGAGGTCGTATTGTTGACGGCACGGCCGCCACGGACCTCGCAGTTGTAGAGGGTGCAGCCGTCGAGCTCGCCGGCGATGAGACCGCCCTCAAAGCCTGCGTTGGTAATGAGGTTGAGAGCATTGTTGGCGCAGGTCACGTGCAGCGTGCTCTCCATGACCATAACGTTTTCGAAGCGCGTATTGACGGCCTTGCCCACGATAATGCCACCGCGGAAGTCCGCCCACACGTTGGCGTCCTTGACCAGGAAGTTTTTGATGGTGGCACCGTTGGTCTCGGCAAAAAATCCCGTATCGCGCTCGGGGTCAAAAGCGTCTTTATCGTAGTTCAGGCCCTCAACGGTGTGGTTTTGACCATCGAACACGCCCTTAAACGGATGCTCCTTGTTGCCAAACGACAGATGCTTAACGGTGTTTGCAACGATGGCTTTCATGTCGTCGCTGTCGAGCTCAATGTCGTTATCGAGATAAACGTGCCAGCCGGACGTATCGCGCTCGCGCGACAGCGCCACACACGACAAAAAGTCAGCCTCGTTTTTGATGTGGAATTCGTTTTTCTTCTCGGGCACGTCCTCGGCATGCACCACCGTTGGCAGCGCCATAACGCAGCAAAGGACAATCGCTGCGATGGCAACCAGCCTGCTAAGCATACCCCGGTTCATATTCTTGATCTTCATAGGCTAGTTCGCCTCCGGCCAACCCACAACGTCAAGTACGTCGAGGGCGGTATCGCTTGTCTGCTGGTTTTTGGTCTGCACGGCCTGAACATCGATATCGAGCTTGAATGAGCCGCCGCGCGCGGCATCGTGGTAGTCGCCCACAAATCGCAGCGAGTCCATAAGGCTTTCCGTCATGGCGCCGGGGTCGAGCATGCCGCCACGCCCGGCCAATCCACGGTAGTAGTACCACCCATCGCCGCCGTCGATCCACGGGGACCCCTCGCCCGCGTTCACATGAAACGCAACGCTGCCCGAGGCATCCGCACTCGAACCGTCGGGTGCCACTGACGTCATGCGTAGACGAGCGCGAACGTACTCAGGCTGCGCGCCGGCGTTCTCCACGCGCACAATGCGGCTGATGTCAGAGCCACTGGCCTTGGTGTCGGGATAGTCCCCGTGCTCGTCGGCCTCAAACGGAATCTCTTCGCCTTGCTCGTTGAGGGTGTATTCGCAGACTCTTACCTTCACGCTGCCAAACGATAGGACGTTGTTCGCCGGAACCATATCAACGGTAAAAGCCAGCGTGCCGCACAGGCACGCCAGGGCCAACAGCGCCATCGCGGCAAGCGCCAAGGTGCGTTTCTGATTGTCGGAAAGATTGTTGAGCATTACGTTCGCCAATCGTCGATAAAAGGGGGACCGAGATCCCGGCCCGAATATAGGGGCGGGGGCGAGCGGGATCTCGGTTGGGGGGGGTGGGGTTACTGCTGCAACTTGGCAGCCCAGGCCTTGGCCTGAGCAACGGCGTTGTCCGCTGCGTTGGTGGCGCCATCAGCCTGATCAGCACCGAAAATAAAGGCGGAGACAGTAATCTCAGGCTTAACGCCCTCACCCGAGACAACGTCATCGCCCTTCATTGCACCGGGGATCATCACCTGGCTAAAGAGCTCGCCAGTGTAGACATCCTTAGCACCCAAGGCGACGGGACCGTTCTCGGCACCCTTGGCGTACATGAACAGACCGCTTACGTACTGTCCCTCGGTGCCGTTCGTCGTCACCTGTTCAGCAGAAACCGGCTTCCAGTTCGCGTTGAGCTTAAAGTAAGGAGTACTCGCAAGACCTGCACTATTCTTGACCACGGCGTTCTTTACATAGATGAACACAAAAGCGTTATCGGAACCGTTTTTAATACCAACGTTCGGGTTCTTGTCCATCGGAGAGCCCGGAATCATCTTGTGCTCCGCGCTGGGGTCCCACTTGGTCTCGAACAGATAGGCACCGCCACCAGCCTCCGTGCCAGGCTGCTCGGGGTTTTGCGGATCAGGCTTCTTATCGGGAGCCTCGATTTTTCCAATCGTAAACACGTTGTGCAGGTCGGCAGTAGCCGTCAGCCATGCATAGGTACCCACGCCGGCAGCCAGCACCAACAGCAACAGGGCGGCAATGATGCCGTAGCGCTTTTTCTTCTTGTTTTCCATCGTTCTCTTCCTTTCGAGAATCGTTTTCCCCGGCAACGGCCCCTACCGCCGCCGACGCTTTTCCCTGCCGCTATGAACGCCGCTCCCTCGCATGCACGCGGGTATGCTTGCCCGCAGGCTCGTCGGGAACCATCCGATCGAGCACTATCGACGCCGCGATCAGCAGCGCCAGAACGGCCACCACAACAAGCAAACCGGGCATCGTCGTGCAATATGCGTTGACGAAGCCCGGGTAAGGGACACAAAAAGAAACAGTGCCGATAACACTCGAAAAAGGCGTCTGCTCGGCATCGTGCATGATGCTTCCGACTGCATTTTTGTTCGCAATTCCCTGCGTGCCGATCATCTGCGCCACAGGGTCGATCTGATACACCTGGTGCGTCACCACGGCGCCATCCGATCGGTAAAAGGTTGCATTGTCGCCCACGGCAATATCCGTTGGCTCAACCTGGCGGACAAACACCATGGAGCCAACGGGAAGCTCGGGTTCCATAGAGCCCGAAAGCACAGCAAAGGGCATGTATCCAAATGCGCGAGGAACAAAAGAAACAACGGCAAGGGCTATGACAAGCGCGAACGCCAAGCTACTCAAAAGTGCAATAAATCGTTTGAGTCTACGCGCCGTCAAAGTGATAATTCATCCCCCTTGAGGACCTATTCGACCCATCCAAAGGTCAGCAAGTTTCAACAGGAACCGCAAGGCGCTTGAAAAGTGAGTCCGAAATAAGCCAATTTGGAATCTTTTCGTAATAAAAACATAGCGATGTGCTACACATTTTTCAATGTTTTGTCGCTAAATGCTACTAATTTTGGCGTAAGTGGTCATTTATCCCCAAATTAGTCTGTTTTATCCAATATCTGTGACTGACCCCCTACGCAACTTCCCCATAGAGGGATCGATTTTTTGCGGAACTAAAATAATGGTACCCCCCCCCCCACATTAAAACAAATTGCTGGAAGTGCCCTTTATTTCCGACCCCTTTTACTGGAGTTTTATGACAGCCCCATCTAGTTCGCAGCCCATAACCCTCTGAAAACCGTGTCCCAGAATTCCCGTCCGGAGTGGGATGCGGCTTCCGCTTGTGGCCCCGTTGGGAAGCCGTATCCCGCTTCGATCACAAATTCCGGGTCGCACTTTCCGCCAAGACCCTCAACCGGAAACTACATCCCATTTCTCGACCGAATACTGGGATGCAGTTTCCACAGAGCCCTTCAACGGGAAACTGCATCCCACTCCAAAGGCAAATTCCGGGACGCAGCTTCCGCAACTCCACCCATCCGGAAATCCCATCCCACTCCGCACACATCCGGGCATAGAGCAATCAGCTTATTAGGCCTTCCATCAATAAAGGGGCGCCCTCGTGTCACGAAAAAAGCCTCGAGAACTTCGAGGCTTTCACATTTGTATTGTTTTGCACGAAGGACCACGAACGGCGAAGCTACTCTCCCAGCACGGCCTTCTTGGCGGCTGCAGCCATGTTGTCCAGGTCTTCCTTGGTGGGATGGTCCTTCGCGGCAACCCAGTTGTCGAGCAGCATCTTAAATCGGGCGTTTTCGGGATCTTGCTCGAGCATGGCCTCGTAGCGCTGCTTGACCGCGGGGCCCATCTTGCCCTGGCACATCGCCCAACCTGCAAGCTCGGCATCCTCAGCCAAATTGGAAGTTACGCGATCAATAATCTGCTGGTAATAGCTCTGGTCGGCGCCAAAACCGCAGGTGCCAAACAGGAAGACGCGCTTGCCGTGCAAGGCGGAGAGCAACGCCGCGACCGAAGGCGTGCACGCGCCCTTGTCGCACCAAAAACCGACGAGCACCGTGTCGGCAGCGCAGGCGCCCTGCGCCTCGAGCGCAACCTGATCTGCGTCCGCATCGTCGCTCAACGCCGCGGCGTGGACAAACTCAACGCCCGCAGCCTGCAGAGTGCGCTTGATCGCACCCGAAACCATCCTGGTATTACCGCTCTTGCTGTTAACCACCAAAGAGCACGTCATAGTCACGTTGCCTCGTTTCCCCCAAAACTAAAGCCACTAATGCAATTTATTAGATGAATATCTTAGTACTAACGTGACAGATGTAAACCACCGTCTGTCGATTGGCGACGCAGACGACATCTTCGGACAGATTTCGAACAGTATGTACTTCGGATTGAAACCGCCGCAGAACGTTTCACGAATGGCCGAAAAACTGTTTCACAAAACGCCGTCAAATTGTGTCACGGAGTATCGTCAAATTGTTTCACGCGCTGGTAGAACGCTATATAACACGATCGCTCCATGGGACAAACAAACCTGATTAATTTGCCCCACGGGCTTGCTTACTGGGCAAACTGGCTGCGGTAGAGCTCGGCATAGAAGCCGTCTGCCGCCAGCAGCTCGTCGTGCGTGCCCCGCTCGATAATCTGGCCGTCACGCATCACCAGAATGCAGTCGGCGTTGCGGATCGTCGACAGGCGGTGCGCAACCACAAAGCTCGTGCGACCGGCCATGAGCTCGTCGAATGCCGCCTGCACCTGCAGCTCGGTGCGCGTGTCAATACTCGAGGTCGCCTCGTCCAGCAGCAGAATCGCCGGGTCGGTGAGCATGACGCGCGCGATGCACAGCAGCTGTTTTTGGCCTTGGCTAAACGTGCCGCCGTCCTCGCCGATCACCGTATCGTAGCCGTCGGGCAGCTGCACGATAAACTTGTGCGCATGCGCGCGCTTGGCAGCCTCGATAACCTGCTCGCGCGTGGCATCCGGGCAACCGTAAGCGATGTTGTCCGCCACCGTGCCCTCGAACAGCCAGGTGTCCTGCAGCACCATGCCAAAGGCGCGGCGCAGGCTCGCCCGTGTGTAGTCACGCGAGGACTTGCCATCGACCATGATGCGTCCGGCATCGATATCGTAAAAGCGCAGCAGCAGGTTGATGAGCGTCGTCTTGCCGCAGCCCGTGGGGCCGACCAGGGCAAAGCGCATGCCGGGTTTGGCGTCAATGCAAATGTCCTGCAGCAGCTTGCGGTCGGGCACGTAGCTAAAGTCCACATGCTCAAAGGCGACCTCGCCCTGCGGGGCGGCAAGCTCTACGGCGTCCGACGCGTCGGGCTCCTGCTCGCGTGCATCGAGCAGCGCGAACATGCGGCGCGCCGAGGCATACGCCGTCTGGATCTGCGTAATGACGTTGGTGACCTCGTTGAACGGCTTGGTGTACTGGTTGGCATAGGACAAAAAGATCTGCACGCCACCCACCGTGAGCGCCGCCGGCACGCCCGTGATCACGCCCACGCAGCCGATCACAGCGACCACGGCATAGATGATGTTATTGATAAAGCGCGTGCCGGGGTTGGAGAGCGAACCCATAAACTGCGCGCGCTCACCCGCGGTGTAGAGCTCAGCATTGAGGGCATCGAAGCGCTGCTGAGCGTGCGCGCCGTAGGCAAAGGCGTCGACAAGCTTCTGCTCGCCCACGTATTCCTCGATATGGCCGCCAAGTTGGCCCTGAATGCGCTGCTGTGCCGTAAAGCTCTTGTTGGAAAGCTTGGCGATGGCGCCGGCTGCAAAAATGGAAAGCGGCGTGACGAGCACCACCACGAGCGTCATGGTCAGGTTGATGGAAAGCATAAACGCGAGCGTGCCCACGATGGTAATAACAC
>URUW01000043.1 GCA_900551205.1 uncultured Collinsella sp.
TCCACCGCAGCCCCAACCCGTAAATTGAACGCTATCAAACACAGATGCCGTCGCGAAGTCGATGTCGCGCGTGACGCGGCCGTCGGGGATGCGCGCGAGCAGCCCGCTTCCGCCCTTGAGGATAAACCGGCCGTCGGGGTTGCTGAACACCCTGCGCAGGAACCGGTCGCGCAAAGCCCGACGACAGCCGTCCCCGGGGTCACCGCCCCTGTCGCGAACGGCCCTCTTCAGGGCCCTGTCGAGCTGACCGCCGTTCTCGTACGTCATTCTTCCCGCCTCCTAGCTAACGAATCGTACAGGCTGGCCCCCGCCGGCATCCCGGCTTTTGCCCCCCGGCGTCGATTTTCTCCCTCAGCGCGCCCTCGTCTTCGACGAGGCCCCTTTCGAGCGCGTCCGCGAGCACGTTCGCGACCAGGCTCAGTTCCTCCCCGGAGTCTATCAGGTCCACCACCGTGAGCCAGGGCCTCGTCGCCGGGATGTCCGAGACGATCGCCACGTCCTTCGGGTCGAGGCGGCGCTTCCTGATGAATCAGGTTCGGGCGCTTAGTCTGCTTTCTCTCGGGCGTGCAGAACTCGTAGGGCGAGGGGCTGACCTCGCCGATGCCGTAGAGCCATGCAGCCGTCGCCCCCATGGCGACGGGGCGCCTCCCCGGGTCGATCGACAGTCAGGCCGCGAGGACGTCCTCCTCCCGCGTGCTCGGTGAGCCGCCCATGCGGTAGACGCCCTTCGCGAGCCTCTCTATGTTGCCGAGCCCTTCCAGCCTCGAGAGCGCGTACCGCTCGACGCCGAGCACCTTCGCCTGCACAGATGTGAAGAGCCCCCTTTGGGAAGAGGCGATGTCGTTGGTGGCTCGTATGACTTCGATTTATTCCATGCTTGCATTGTGGAAAATAATGCAACAATGCAAGCAATACGCTCAGAATACACGGCGTTATTCGGCGGCATTCGGGGTCACTGAAACTGCGGAAACCGATTTTCGCATTTCTTTATTCCCATTTGTTGACCTGGGCGAATGCAATTGAAGAGGGCTTGAATCCGCCTCGCAGTTTCAAGTCAGTTTCATCCGCTCGAAATCGGCCTTCGGGGGACCCGAATTGTGAATTATTCCCGCAGGGCCTAATTATTCCCGTACCGCCGAGTACTCCGTTGTACCGCCCAGTAGGGACACACGGGAATAATTGGGTCGTTTTCCCAGGTAAAGATGCAAAAAGAAAGCCCTCGAACCAAAGGGTTCGAGGGCTGTTATTCCCACTATTTCGCTGGTGGCTTTGGTTCTGTCGTCCCGTCATTCCAGTTGCACCCAGTTTTCGGCATCGACACGGAACGCGTGCCGCCGAATGACGCGATGTCGCGTCTCGTCGGCTTCGGGGACAAAAGCTGGGACAACTTCAAAAACTTTTTTCAAACTCAGGGCTTTGAGTTTTTGTTTTTGTCCCAAAGGAGCTTCCGGCCGTGATTCGGATGCCCGATTGGGCGGAATCGCCCGTTTCTGGAACTCAACCGCAGCATCACGCACAAGCCACTCGCAACAACTGCAAATGATTGGTCGAGGGCGGCTTCCAACGCGATTCCAAAGCCGCAGGTCAGGCGACTGCGCTGCTGGCAGGGAAAGGGAGTCGTATCAGGCGGCTTGCCCATGAGTCGACGATGAGGCCTTCACCGAATGTCGAGAACATGCTGGTAAAATAGGCAATACTTTTTATGACAGGAGAACGAGCATGGCCGAACCCCACGATAGGAAGCCGATCCTCACGATCGAGCAGCAGATAGAGCACCTCAAGCAGAAGGGCGTAGCCTTCGAGCTGTGTTCCGAGGAAGAGGCCGAGGACTACCTGCGCGACAAGTGCAACTTCTTCAAGCTCGCATCCTATCGCAAACTCTTCTCGAAATACGAGGGAGGCCCGCGCGACGGCCGCTACGTAGACCTCGACTTCGGCCAGCTACGCCTGCTCGCGGCGCTCGACCAGGAGCTACGCCACGCCCTGCTCGGCATGACGCTCGACATCGAGCACTTCCAGAAGGTGACACTGCTTCGCGAGATGGAGGACCGTGGAGAGGACGGCTACGCCATCGTGGCCGACTACATGGCATCGCTTACCACTGCAAACAGGGAGTACCGCCTGCGCGAGCTCAAGATGAGCGGCCGCAGCCCCTACAGCTCGAGCCTCTACGCGAAGTACTCCGGCGACATGCCTGCCTGGGCCTTCCTTGAGCTCACCTCGTTCGGCACCCTCATCGACTTCGTGCGCTTCTGCGCCAGGCGATGGGGCGACAGGCGCTTCGAGGCCTCCCACTACGACCTCAAGCGCGTGAAGTCCGTCCGCAACTGCGCCGCGCACGGCTCGTGCCTGATCAACTGCTTCGCCGAGAGGGGCGCCGCCCGGGGCTCGGCGTCCAGTGGCGTCTCCCGAAGGGTCGCCGCCGTGGGAATCCCCAAGGCGACCAGGAGGAAGTGGATGGGGAATACGGCCATGCAGGAGGTCGCGACCGTGCTCGTGGCGCACTCCGGCTTGGTACCCGAGGGCTCCTCGCGCTCGCGCGCCGCATCCGAGCTCGCCGAGATGTTCGCCAGGGCCGACGGAGAAACCGAGGCGCTGCCCGACAAGGGGCCCGACGCCGCAGCTCGCTCCGCGCTCGAGTTCCTTCGCAGGTTGACAGAATCGCTCGGGTTGGTAGAATAGCCTGCAGATAGCAAAACCTTCACGGTTTTAGGGGCGGACTTGCGCAAGCGACTCTGCCCTATTTTTATATTCACTCGCTATAGGAGACGGGTGATACCTGGGTCAATGACAGAACTGAGAAGCCCGGAATAATGGAGCCAGTTAGAAACCCTCGGGTTTGCGGGGCGGGATCGTGAGAGCGATTCTGCCCTATTTTTTTCCTCCGTCTGCCCCAAACCAAGTAGTTCGAAGATAGCCTGTAGGTGTCCTCCTGGGCGCCTTTTATTTTCAGGGAATCGGCCGCTTCATGAACGAGCGACCGGCTTGACCTAGATCGAACCGCCTTCATCTCCGCCTAGGCGCCGGCGATCAACATCGTAAATCCGCGCGTGCTACAATGCGGGCACCAGAGATGAAAACACAGTCCCCGTCGGGTAATCGTGGGCGTGCGGGAGTCCGCATCAGTAACCTGCCTCCTTGGTTGTCCCTTCTCTGCATGGTCATCTACATAAAGGAGGAACCAACCATGCAGATCAGCGTGTCATCCACCCTGACCGTATATCATGACGGCCAATTCTGGGTCGGGCTGGCGGAGCATGTCGAGGACGGCAGATACGGCGTCGTCCGCATCGTCTTCGGTGCAGAACCGTCCAATGAGGAAATCCTGCAATTCGTTACAAGCAAATGGGCGAAGCTCTCGTTCTTCGGTGACGAGGCCACGGAAACAAGCAAGCCCGCGAAGAATCCCAAGCGACGCGCTCGCGAGGCAGCGAAAGCCCTTAAGCGGCCCGCGGTGAGCACCAAGGCACAACAGGCGCTCGCAGCACAGCGGGAAGCGATGAAGCGGGAGTCGGCTCAAGCAAGAAGCCAGCGTCGCGCGGATGAGGCGGAGGCGCGCTTCGAGCAGCGAAAGCTGAAGCGCAAGCAGAAGCATCGCGGGCATTGATACCGCCATCGACCCATATATAGCAGCAGGCGTAGCTTCGATTGAAACTACGCCTGCCACCTGGTGCTATAACGTTATACAGAACGTACGTTCTACTCCCACTCGATGGTCGCCGGCGGCTTGGACGTGATGTCGTAGCACACGCGGTTGGCACCGGGAACCTCGGCCACGATGCGGCCCGAGATGCGGGCCAGCACGTCGTAGGGCAGCTTGGCCCAGTCGGCGGTCATGGCATCGCTGGACTCGACGGCACGCAGGATAATTGGGCGCTGGTAGGTGCGCTCGTCGCCCATAACGCCGACGGACTTAATGTCGGGCAGGACGGCGAAATACTGCCAGCAGCTGTGCTCGGAGTTGCGCTCTCCGGTCTGCTCAAACAGGCGCTGGTTGTAGGCGTCGAGCTCCTCGCGCACGATGGCGTCGGCGTTTTTGAGGATCTCGAGCTTCTCCTTGTCGACCGCACCGATGATGCGGATGGCCAGACCCGGGCCCGGGAAAGGCTGGCGGAACACGATGTGACCCGGCAGGCCCAGCGCCAGACCAAGCGCACGGACCTCATCCTTAAAGAAGTGGTCGAGCGGCTCAATAAGGTCGAAGTGCACGCCCTCGGGGAACGGGATCAGGTTGTGGTGGCTCTTGATGGTGGCCGTCTTGCCGCCCGTCTTGCGCGCGCCGGACTCGATGATGTCGGGGTAAATGGTGCCCTGAGCCAGGTACTTGACCGGCTTGCCATCGCACTCGAGCTGCTGGGCGACCGCGAAGAACTCTTTCCAGAACTGCGTGCCGATGATGCGACGCTTCTCCTCGGGCTCGGTCACACCGGCCAGAAGCTCGGCATAGCGGTCCTCGGCGTGGACATGGATAAAGTCGACGTCAAACTGCTTGGTGAAGACCTCCTCCACCTGCTCGGGCTCGCCCTTGCGCAGCAGACCGTGGTTGATGAACACGCAGGTCATCTGCTTGCCCACAGCACGAGCGCCCAGGGCAGCCACAACGGAGGAGTCGACGCCGCCGGACAGGGCCAGAATCACGCGATCGCCACCGACCTTCTCGCGAAACTCGGCCGTCATGGTCTCGACCAGGTTGTCCATGCTCCAGTTGGGCTCCAGGCCGCAGATCTCAAACAGGAAGTTGCTCAGCAGCTGCTGACCGTACTCGGAGTGCTTGACCTCGGGGTGGAACTGCGTGGTGAAGATCTTGCGCTCGACGCACTCCATGGCGGCAACCGGGCATACGTCGGTGCTGGCGGTAACGGTAAAGCCCTCGGGCACCTCGGACACGGCGTCGCGGTGGCTCATCCACACGGTCTGCTCCATAGGCGTGGAGTTAAAGAGCTTGGCGCCGGCCGTGCGAGTGATGGTGGCGCGGCCGTACTCGCCCACCTCGGAGTGGCCGACCTTGCCGCCGAGCGTCACGGCCGTGATCTGATGGCCGTAGCAAAAGCCCAGGACGGGAAGGCCCAGGTCAAAGATGGCAGGATCGATGGACGGAGCGTCCTCGGCATACACGGAAGCCGGGCCGCCGGAAAGGATGAGCGCAGAGGCGTTCATCTCGCGAATCTCATCGGCCGAGATGTCGCAGGGGACAATCTCGGAATACACGTTGAGGTCGCGGACGCGACGGGCAATGAGCTGACCGTACTGCGCACCAAAGTCGAGTACGAGGACCTTTGCGGAAGCCTTTTGATCCATGGTTCCCCCTCTTGTTAGCGGGGAGCCGGTGCCCACCCGCGCGAATGAACGAAATTAACTTTCATAGTGTACACGTTATATGGGGTTTCTCGTCCCTCGCAGCCATCAGCGCACGGCAAACGCACGACCTGCACCCTTTTTGGTGGCGATGAAATGTTACTAAACGTCACAGATGATGTAATACGTTTGAACATTCGACGCCCTGTGCCACAATACTGCCGAACGACTCCGCCCTTGCGGCGGCAAAACGATAGGAATACCAGCATGAAGCGCATCCTTCTCATCGCCACGGGCGGCACCATCGCATCGACCGAGGACGGCAACGGCCTCTCCCCCGCCCTGACCGGTGAGGAGCTCGCCCAGAGCGTCCCCGAGATCTCGGGGCTCTGCGAGCTCGACGTGGTGCAGCCCATGAACATCGATAGCACCAATATGCGCCCGAGCGACTGGATGCGCATCCGCGACGTCATCGTCGAAGGCTATGCCGATCACGACGGCTTCGTAGTCCTTCACGGCACCGACACCATGAGCTACACCGCGGCAGCACTTTCATATCTGATCCAGGACAGCCCCAAGCCCATCGTGCTCACCGGCTCGCAAAAGCCCATGGGCAATCCCTTTACCGACGCCAAGCTCAACCTGTACCAGAGCCTGCTCTATGCGCTCGACGAGCATTCGCACGATGTTTCGATCGTGTTTGGCGGCGTAGCCATTGCCGGTACGCGCGCCCGCAAGCAGCGCACCATGAGCTTTAACGCGTTTATTAGCGTCAACTATCCGCCCATCGCCTACATCCGCAACGACCGCATCGTGCGCAATGGGCTCCACGGCACCCACCAGAATGAGAGCCCAGTCCGTTTCTACGGCAGCATTGACCCGCGCGTATTTGTACTCAAGCTTACGCCCGGCGTAAACCCGGGCATCCTCGACGCCCTTGCCGACAGCTACGACGCCGTGATTTTGGAGACCTTTGGCATTGGCGGTATCCCCGAGTTTGGCGAGTCCGGCGAGTCATTCCAAGAGACAATTTTCCGCTGGGTCGATTCGGGCCGTACTGTCGTTATGACCACACAGGTCCCCGAGGAGGGCCTTGACCTGGGTGTTTATGAGGTCGGCCGAGCTTACGCCGATCATCCGGGTATTTTGCGCGGCGACGATATGACCACCGAGACGCTCGTGGCCAAAACCATGTGGGCGCTCGGCCAGTCACGTGATGCGGCCGAGATTCAGCGCCTGTTCTACAGCCAAGTCAACCACGACCGCATCCCGATGGCGTAATTCAGTTGTCGACGGGTATCCCCTATTCGATACCCTCGAGAAGCTCTGACACCGTCATGCCAAGTGCGGGCGCGATCTTAAATAGAACCTTGAGCGTGAAATTTGCCGTCCCATCTTCGATTCGGTCGAGGTAGGGTCGGCTGATTCCTGTCGCCACACAAAAATCAACCTTGGAGATACCAAGGTCTCTGCGTGTCTCTTCGACCCGCCTGCCAAGAATCTGTTTCGCACGTTCGTCCATGCAGACGAGTTTGAAATGGAGCCGAATATAAACGTAAACTATAGTTTACGTTTTGCCGAATACACAGGAGTTTTCTATGTCGGGTTCTTCGGTCCGCATGTACCGAGCCACGCTTCGCACAAACAGCGCACCGCCCAAGCTCGTCGTCGTTGAAGCAGAATGTCTTTCGCCCGATGAGCGCACAGCATTCGCATTGCTATCAAGTCGAGTCGCCGCTGTTCTGGTCCCTTGCCCGGCGCAAGGTGAACTTGCCATCCAATGCCAAGCGCACAGTTGCTCGCTCAATCAGGCTGCCGTAATCGCAACCAGTCAACGCGGCCTGCCGCTCCTTTTAGAAGCCGGTATCGCGCTCTGCCTCCGCGGTGCCGGATACGAAAACGAGGCCGCCGCCGATGTAGTCTTTCAACCACGATCGAGCGGCGGCCTCGCAGCAGCCATCGAATATGCTTGCAGGCTCGTTGCCTAAAGGCGCAAGCTAAAAGCCCAGGCCAAAGCCCATACCGGTAATCGCCGAATACATAAAGTAGACGTTGATTACGTTGAGAAACACACCCGTGATGCAGCCGTTTCGCAGGTAGCGCTCGCACACGATGCGCGCCATGGCGGCGGATTCCTCATTGTTCTTTGCCTGGCGTCCCGCCGTAAAGTACGTCGCCACGCTCAGCAGCAAGTTGAGCACCGGCAGCGCCAGCAACTCGTAGCTCTTGCCCCAGCGCGTCGCCTCGCCGGCAGCATTAAACTTTGTTGCTACCTCGGGACCAATGTTGGGGATAACACACGCTGCGACCACCAGCGGAATCACCGCAAGTACGAGCAGCGCAATACCCATGTAGCCAGCTTTTTTGCCATATTTAAACATATGCGTCGTCCTTATACGTTAAAGCGGAAGTGCACGACGTCGCCATCGGCCATGACATAGTCCTTGCCCTCAATACGCAGCTTGCCGGCAGCCTTGGCGCCCTGCTCGCCACCGAGCTCGATGTAGTCGTCGTAGCCAATGACCTCGGCCTTAATAAAGCCGCGCTCAAAGTCGGTGTGGATGACACCGGCGGCCTGCGGGGCGGTCGCGCCCTGACGCACCGTCCAGGCCTTGACCTCCATCTCGCCAGCCGTAAAGAACGACTGCAGGCCAAGCAGCTTGTAGGCGGCCTGCGCGAGCACGTCCAGACCGGGCTGCTCCAGGTCCAGGCTCTCCAGGTAGTCGGCGGCGTCCTCGGGATCGAGCTCGGAAAGCTCGGCCTCGATTTTGGCGCAGATGGGCAACGGCTTGACACCGTCGATGGGCGCCAGGTCCTCGTTGAGCATATCCTCGTCTACGTTGGCCACATACAGAATGGGCTTCATGGTGAGCAAGAACAGGCCCTTGGCAGCGGCGCGCTCCTCGTCGGTCATCTCCATGGATGCGGCGCGCTTGCCCTCGTTGAGCCAGGCAAGCAGACGCTTGGCCACCTCGAACTTGGGCATGAGCTCCTTGTCGCGCTTGGCCTCCTTCTCGAGCTTGGGCAGCTGCTTCTCGAGCGTGCCCATGTCGGCCAAGATGAGCTCGGTCATGATAGTGTCGGCATCGCCGGCGGGATCGACGAACTCGCCCGTGCGGCCCACCTCGCGCATAACGTTGGGGTCCTTAAAGTAGCGCACGACCTCGCAGATGGCGTCGGTCTCGCGGATGTTTGCCAAGAACTGGTTGCCCAAGCCCTCGCCCTCGTTGGCACCCTTCACCAGGCCCGCGATGTCGACAAACTCGACCGTAGCCGGCACAATGCGGCCCGGGTTGACGATATCGGCGAGCTTTTGCAGGCGGTTATCGGGCACATCGACGATACCCACGTTGGGGTCGATCGTGGCAAACGGGTAGTTGGCGGCAAGGCCGGTTTTTTTGGTAAGCGCGGTGAACAGCGTCGACTTGCCCACGTTGGGCAGGCCCACGATACCGATGGAAAGGGACACGACAGCTCCTTTTGGTACAGGTACTTCAAACTGCATAAGTATAGCGCCGCCGCAGCATCCAGGCGAACCCGGACGCCACGGCGGCGCAAATGAAGCAGAGATTGGGGTCGCCAGCTAGTCCGCGAGCTTTTCCACCTGGTCGAGCATCTTGTCGAGCTTGGCCTTTGCCTCGGCCTTGGCCTTCATCGCCTCTTCGTGGGCCTTGGCCTTCTGGGCAGCCTTTTCCTCGGCCTCGGGGTCGACGACAACCAGATTGGACGCGTCGTGTTGAACCAGCTTGAGCGCATGCTCGGGACAAACCTTGACACAGGCGCCACAGCCTAAACAATACGTGGACTCCAACGCAAAGCGGCCGCTTCCCACCAAATCGCAGGCAAACGTGGGGCACACGTTGACGCACTCGCCGCACGACGTGCACTTGTCAAAATCGCATTCCGGCGTGCTCACCTGCATGTTCTGGGCAAGCTCGGGATGGTTCTGCAGTGTCGAGAGCACCAGCTGCCGCCCGTGCGTGAGCGAACGGCGACGCTTGGTCGTCGTGGTGCCGCACATGGTGTTGAGCGTGCGCTCCAGCTGGGTAATCTGATGACGATGGGCTTTGAGCTTCTGCGTCACCGAGGCCAGCGCCGCCGTCGCCGGGTTGAGCTTGGTCACTGTCAGGCCCGTCGTGCGAGCGATCTTTTCCATGTACTCCTTGCGCTCGTACTCGCGAAGCTTATGGCACTTGAGGCTCTTGGGGTCGACCTCCAGGCCCATACCCGTGCCAGACCACTCCTCGGCCTTCGCAATCGCCTCGCCCAGAATGTCCTCACCACCGGTGTTGCGGCATTTATCGCACACGCCCAACGGCAGGTACACGCTCACGTTGGGATAGTCGGCCAGCACCGAGAACCAGGTCTCGGCCGTAATATCGCCCACGCAGGCAACGACGACCTCGTTTTCGCGCGGCATGCGCTTAAGGGCACGCGTGCAGGTAACGTAGGCAGTCTCGTGGCTCGTAGCAGCAGAGACGATATCGTCATACAGGTTTTTGGGCGCCAGGCGCGGCGAGATGATCGCCTCGGTCGGACAGGCAGCGGCGCACAGGCCGCACTTGCGACAGGAGTCGAGGATCTCAATGGCGTCTTCCTCGACCTCGATAGCGTTGACCGGGCACACGTCCATGCACGCGGTGCAGCCGCTCTTTTCGTTTTTGCAGGTCAGGCACGGAATGGTATTGCCGCGCGGGCGCTCCTTGTAGTCGGCAGGATTCCACTGCGGCGCTGACGGATCGAGTGCATCGGTCACACCGCCAAGCGGGTTTTTAAGAAAGTCGAAACCCTTACTGATCTCGATAATGTCATCAAACAGATCGTGTTCCTGCGCCATGCGCGGCCCCTCCCTGAGCAGTGCAAACAAGCAAGAGATAATGATACGCCATCGGCTCACGCCTCGGGCAAATTACACGCGGCGCATCTTTGCGGCAAATAGCCTATGCCCATCGCCGCCTCGATTGCACAAGGTCAATCAAGCGCCAAGCTATGCCTCGCACATGAGCTGCACGAGCTTCTGTTTGGTCACCTTGGTCTGCTCGTTGGCCATGTTGCGCTCGTTTCTAAAGACCGCATTTGCAACACCCTGCAGATCGGTATCGGAAATCTCACCAAGGCCCAGCTCCTCGAGCGTGGTCGGCAGACCGACGCGCTGGCAAAACTCGAGCACCTGATCAAGCTCGGGCGCACGCTCCAGGCGCAGCTGCACCACCAGGCCAAATGCCACGGCCTCGCCATGCATGGCCCTGCACTCGGGCAGAATCGTCAGACCGTTGGCGATGGCATGCGCCAACGCCAAGCCACCGCTCTCAAAGCCGACGCCCGAGAGCAGAATATTGCACTCGATCAGGCGCTCAACTGCCGGCGATGTACGGCCCTTTTTGAGATCGCGCTTGGCAGCGACGCCGCACTCCATGAGTGTGTCATAGCAGGCACGTGCCGCGACCAGAGCCAAGTGCCCCGGCGCGCCACCGTGCTCGTTGGTGCCGCGCACCGCGGCGCACGAACGCGCCTCGAAGTACGTTGCCAGCGCGTCGCCCATGCCAGCGACCGTCATACGCAGTGGGGCCGCCGCGACCACGTTGGTATCGACCACGACCAGGTCTGGATTCTTCTCGAGCATCAGGTAGCGGTCGAACGACCCGTCCTCGTGATACAGCACCGAAATCGCGCTGCACGGACCGTCCATCGAAGCCGCCGTGGGGCATACGCACAACGGCAACTCGGCATAAAACGCAACGGCCTTGGCGATATCGAGCATCTTTCCACCGCCAATACCCACCACCATGTCGCAATACTCTGCCTGGGCTTCCTTAGCCATTTCGACAACGGCCTCTTCCGTACACGGACCGTCATAAATCTTAAAGAACGGCTCGCTTAGATCTTCATCCAGAAATCCATCGACGATCTGTCTGCACAGCCGATCCTCGGTGCCCTGGTCAAACAAGACATAGGCAGCGCAGCCCAACCATGACAAATACCTGCCCTGACGCGAAAGTTCGCCCGACCCCTGAACATACCGGCCGGGACCGCCATAAACCATAGGAAGCGCCATACGAGAATCCGCCCTTCATCAAACAACGATTGGTGCAAAGCAACCTGACCCCCTTGCACCAACTTGG
>URUW01000044.1 GCA_900551205.1 uncultured Collinsella sp.
GCGTACCGCCAATGGACCCGTTTTGCCTTGCTCTCGAGCTATTTCACTTCAAACCTTAAGAGCCTCCGCTCCGGCAGATCGGTCATCTTCATCGTGTAAGTCCCGGGAAATGCTTTCTCAAAACGGACGGTCTCGTAACCTTCGAAATAGTCGTTGGTGTTCTGCATCATAAATGGGACGAGCAACTCGTTTTCTGCCCCAACCTCCACGGCAAACGCAGCAGAGCCGCCAAGGACCGGCATGGCTTGCGTTATCAGATCGGTATTGACTACAAAATCATAGTTTGGCGCAGACTCCGGAACCAGATGCCAAACATACGCTTTGATTCCACCGTCGATATTATCCCTATTTCTGACACGCATCTTTACGGCGATAACGCACGTGATGTCGGCATCCTTCAGTCTCGTTTTCGTATCCACGGTGCCATATTTTGAATAATCGTCATGTGCTCGTTTGAGATACTCGCGCGGCGTGAGCAACTCTGCCCCGTCTATGCAAAACGAATACCCATCAGTCACCACATCCTTCGACCCCAGAAACGCTCCATCCATCGAGAGCCATTCGCCCTCCGCGTAATATTTCTCAGGAATGACCGTCCGGTTCCCGTTAACGACGCTCACCCTCATGCCCGCAAGGCCGGCAGCAGCACAGCAAAAAAGCGCGAGCGCCGATCTTCTCGTCCACAGGGTCTTCTTCATCGCGCTCACGACCTTTCCCGAACTTTCACAACGGCACCGTCGCGCATGCAGTAAACCCGATCGGCCAGTTCCTCGAGCACCTCTCCGTCATGGCTGGACAGAAGGACCTCACGACCCGTTGATGCCGCCATCGCCACAACGCGCTTGAGCATTTCAACGCCCGCTTCGTCGAGGGCATTCGTTGGCTCATCGAGAACAAGCAGCTTCGGCTTCTCCATAATTGCCGCAGCTATCCCCAGACGCTGCTTCATCCCAAGCGAGTATGCTCGGAACTTCTTTTTTTCGTCTGCATCGAGCCCCACGAGCCGCAGGGCAGAGCGAATGTCCTCGGGGGTGGCAACGCCCTTGATCTGAGCGATGAGCTTCAGATTGTCGTAGCCAGACAGATATCCCAAAAAGGAAGGCGCCTCGATCAACATCCCCAGACTCGGCGGGAACGAGATGTCCGCCCCAAGCCTTTGGCCATCGATAGAGATTTCGCCTTCGGTAGGCTTGATCAACCCGCAAACCGCTCGCATGAGCATGGTCTTACCCGAACCGTTTATCCCCTGAAGCCCGACCACAGTCCCAGGGTCAACCTCGATGGACACGTTGCGCAGGACATCGTTTTTACCCATGCGCTTCGATACGCCCCTTACGATCACACTCATATCTTGTCCCCCTTTTCTATAAGGTCGGCCCTTCGAAACCACAGTCCACCCAACGATAGGCATAACGACATAAGCCCAATTGATGACAAGACACTCGAGCCCGCCGCGATTCCCTCTTTGACAATTCCACCCCAGCGCAACAGCATCAAGGCGTTACCCAATAGCGCCCAATGTCGTGCATATGCCGAGCAGATCAGGTAGCTCATTAAAACCACAAACGAGACTGACGACCCAAGCACAAACCCAACCGCTGCCTGCGCAAACGCAAGCGCCTCAAAAGCAAATAAGAGACCTATGAAAAACGGCAGCGCATCTGCCTCGGCAGCTTTGAGAAACCACGGCGCCAAATTAGCCAGTTGAAGCGACTCACCATGAATGACCGCGCTGAACGAGGAGCTCACCACCAAGCTCCAAATCACAACAGAGCAAACCACCACGAGCAGTGAAAATGCCGTTACTGCCGCCACCAAGATAAAACGCGAGACCCACCAAAGGGTTCTTGCCCGGCATCGAACAAGCGCTTGCAAACCAAACCCGTGCAACGATTCGGTCGGATAGTCGAGTGTTGTATAGAGAATAAGCAGAATGAGAAATAGCCATCCTAGCGGAGGCACAAACATGACCCCGGGCCTAGGCTCAAACGGAGCAGATCCGGCAAACACGAGCGCAAGATTATCCGCAAACCCCAAGGTATCCGTTCTAACCCCATACACAGAAGACAATCCGTAGGCGTACACCAAGTTCGCAACGGTCACTGCCGCAATTGCAATAAAAGTGATGATGTTCTTCTTCAAAACGGTCCTCAGGTCCGCGGCGACCAGCCTAAACAGCATCAGACCACCTCGCGTCTTTTCCACGCCCCAGAAAAAGCCAACGAAGCAAGGGTCAATAATATGATTTCCGCAAAACCGGCTCGAATGTCTGGCCAGTTATTCAGCGATTCCGACCTGATGCTGTTGAGGATATTGCAGTTAAACCCCACACAAGCCATTACGCCGAAGATCCAGCCATTTGCAAAATGCCACGCAACCATTAGCAGATACGGGACAATTATCGCTTTGATTCTGCTACGAAACAAAATTGAGAAGCCAGTTACAGCCATGGATAAAGTCCCGAGCGTGACAGCATCGAACAGCGTGTATGCGAGCACATATGACAAAGGATGCGAATAAAATAGACCGGAGAAGTAGCTATGCAGGTAAAGTCCTACGTAAGTCGACTCATCGACCCGAGGAAGATACGCAGGAAAAAGCATCGAGACGATCAGGAAATTGACGAGCAGAGGAATGGCAGTCACTGTAAACGCGGAGAGGAAAGCAGACAGCATCTTTACGTTCACGTACGCCTTTCTGGAAACGCGCGTGCATATCTGCATGTCATAACCACTCAAACGCTCAAAGAGACACGACCAAGATCCAGCCAACATTGCAAGCAGGGGCAGTGCATAGAAAAACACCGACGCAGACAGTGGCGCGTTCGCGCTCACAACAATCCAGTTACCGAAGCTGCTTTCACGTGTTTGACCGAGATAATTTTCGGCTTGCACGCCAACGCCGTAACCAAAAGAAAGAAGGTTGTGGCGCTCTTTTTCCAAATTTGCCCACGGCTCCAGCGCGGCAGCTATTGCAACTGCGACCGCAATCAAGAGAGCAAGGATAAAAGCTGGACGTCTAATCGTTTTCAACAGTTCGTATCTTGCGAGCTTTTGGTTCATACGTCCTCCTCCCCCTTCCGACCCAGAAAGCCGGAAGGGAGCCATTTCAAACAACTATGCGGGAAGCTTGTGGAAATGCCCGACGCAGTCGGGGCTCCATACGCCAATAACAGTGCCGTAGCCAGACTCCGCCCATGCAGTCAGTCGCGCCGCAGATCGCCCGTTCTCACGGACGAGGTTATACATTTCCCACTGTCCCTTGTGATTCGAACGATACGTTCCCTGAGTACAATTCATGCTGCCGCTACCGCTTGTGTTATACGCACCGTCTGTATATAACCGAAGCGGATTTCCCGTATGGCCCTGGATATCCAGATAGAGCGATGAGGAATCATCCTTTTGACGGTAGCCAGTTGCACTCGTCCCGGCACATTGAAAACTAAATGCCTTATCGGCATTGTTCGTACAGGTCGTAATTCCCGTATCGGCGTTTTGAGTAATGCTGGAAACCTGAGAGGTGTCAAACTCCTCTTGTGCAAACGATGCAGCGGGAACCCCTAGGGACAGACCAGCTGCAATCACCAAGCCGACTCCGATTCGAGCAATAGCGCTCCTTGGCTTAATCATGGCCTTCTCCAATCAAAAGCGGTTAACAATGCGTCGACGCACGGCAACCTTCGCATGAATAGAGAAAGATGTCTGTAAACACCCGCTATTGAGTTGATTGCTCAGGCGTTTACACGTTATTTACCTGCGATAACAATAAAATTAGCTCCGCCTTATTCTTGATCTTCAACTGGCGGTAAGATGCAGACCGCAGCGCTTGCACCGTAGATGCAGCGTAACCGACATCCTCCGCAATGGCCTTTGTCGTTGCTCCCTCTGCCGTCATCAGCAAAATTTGCGACTGAACATCAGAAAGGGAGCGCGACGTAAGCAGGGCCAGCTGGCGCACGCGGGCCGTTTCGGTGGACCCGTTCGCCCGGTACTCCAAGACGGCCTTCTCGTCCTCAACCGAGCGGGCGAGCGCGATGTGCGTAACGAACATGGGCACAGACCAGCAAACAATCACCGTTGCCACGACGACATTGACAGCCGAACTTTGCCCCAACAACGACGCGAGGAACAACGGCTCGAAAACCGTCAGATCCTGCACCATATTGAGCAAGACAGCCCAAACAGGAGCCGTCGCCCCGAAGCAAAGCATCCATATCCCAAGCATTTTGCGCTGCGGACAGCTTCGCATCACTATATATGTGAGCAGCACCCCCGTCAGCACCGCAAGTCCATGGATTCGCCCCCTAGCGACCGCATAGATTAAGGCAACCATGCCCATTGACACCAACGGCACGATAGCCCGAGCATGGGCATGCACCTTAAACGGACGCAGCCCAACAGCGAGCGAAGCCGTAGACGCCACGCCGCAAAACAGGACCGGCACAGCCATCAACGGAACGCGTATGCACATCAATGCCGCGATATAGATAAAAGACCATTCCACAGCAGATAGCACCGCCCATACGTACGGGCTTCCGAGCCAAATCGCTTCACCCGCTCTATCCAGCGCAGCGCCACGATTCGCTTTTCCACCCGCGTAGCGTAGCGACAGAAGCAGTCCGAGACCCAATGCGTAGCTTAAGAGGGAAAAGGCGACAGCCCGCGAAACACCGGACCCCCAATCGCTATCCGCCATTACCAAGGGCCCCGCCGCAAGGAGGATAAAGAATAATGTGAGCAGGTATCGAAACAGCCGGCGCGTTCGAGCTGATGCCACTATATCGTCAGCATGCCGCTGCGGTAGCTCATGCCCTACAGTATCGCCCTCACCCGCAAACAGCGCCACGAGCTCGCGTGAGCCCGCAACCGACGCCTTCCCGTATGCTCGGTGAAGCGTTGTTCTCACCGTCGATGGCTTCGTATCCGTCTCCTTGGCAATTTCCGCCGGCGTTTTCCCTTTGAGCAGCAGTCGAACAAACTGCTCTTCTCTAGGCGACAGGGCAGGGGAAAACACCCCCGCATCGAATGTGTCGGACGCACAGGCGATATCCGAATTGTTGTCCCGTTTCCCCCTTAGCAACATGCATACGAAGGCAGCAGCGATAACGGACCCCATCGCCAGCAATGCAATGACCACGGCATCGCTTGCGAAGTATGCCGCCTCAACAGCCGGAATAAGACCAATAGGAACTGCTACGAGCACAGAACAGGCAAACACGTCGCGCCGCCCATGGCCAAAGGCACGAGGGCGGCAAAACGGCGGGGCCACAGTCAATGCGAGATAGACCAACGGAATTAAAAGCGCAAGGCCAATTGACGCGGCCGTTACAGGGGGCATCCCCCATGGCTCGGGAACGACTCTCCATGAAACTCGACAGCAAAACAGCAGGCAAGACATGACGGCTATTGTTTCTGTAAAAATCGCGTCCTGCGGGTGACGAGTTTCCCTTTCGTCAGTCCGTGTCGACCTCTGCGTCAAAGGAGAGTCCGCCGTGCCCCAAATAACATATGAGAGAAGCAGCGATCCAACAAAGCACGAGACACACGAAACGCCATGTAACAACCAAATCGGTGCAAACACGATTGGAATAGAGTCTCCGCGAGCATAGAAAGCCAGGTCGGCCCATTCGGGAACCGTTGCAATAACACCAAGGAAAACACCGATGGCACCGAGATGCCTCGGCCTTCTCATTCCCCCCTTGCATAGCGCAGCACCATGAACAAACGCCGCGAGGCATGCGCCCAGGATAACGAGCCAGGTCATTGCACCTGACGCTAGGCCGATTGAAGATGAAAACCGGTGATAAGGGGTGACCGCCATTACGACAAGCGCAATGGCGCAGGCAAATGTAGCAGAACGGCGGGAAAAGAGCATACGGCCTCCATAGCGTGTCATTATATCGCTCGAGCCGCTCGTTTATCTCTGTTCTCACACCAGCCAGCATCAATGATTCAGGCGAACTCCAATCCGCGCCAGATCACGGTCCGGCTTTTGTTCGCAGTCCCCACATCAAAGCGGGATGCGGTTTCCTTTTGGACGCCGGTTCGGAAAGCGCATCCCGTTCCAGGGCAATATTCTGGGATGCAGTTTCCGCAGCCCACCCCATTTGGAAAGCGCATCCCATAATTTGGCTGAAAACTGAGATGCGCTTCCAAAACGAGCCGAAACGGGCCGAATCGATCGGGCCACCTCGCATCCCGCTATCCTCGCCATCTGCCCGAGCGTGCTACACTAGCAGCATCTATGCCACCGCGAATGGCTCGGCCCCGTGCCCGCCACTCGCAAACGAACTTTAAACGCACGAGGGTTGGCCATGCCGCTTTTCTCGCAACATACCGCCCGGTTCTCGCCGGACGTTCCTTTGGAGGGCACCAGCTCTCGCGAGCTGCTCAAGCGGTACCAGCCGCTCGAGACGCTTGCGACCGGCGGTTTTGGCTCCATCGAGATCTGCCGCGACACGCACCTGCGCCGCCGCGTCGCCATTAAGCGCATCCCCCTTATCAACGGTGCCGGCATGCCCGCCAGCAACATCATGGATGTCCTACGCGAGGCACACACCGCCGCCATGCTTCAACATCCCAATATCGTGCAGGTTATCGACTTTACGCACGACACCGCCTATGCCTACCTGGTTATGGAATATGTCGACGGCATGTCGCTGGCCGAGTTTTTGCATCGCGTGGACGGCCACTCACTTACCTTTGACGAGGCCGCGGCCATTGCCGATGCCCTGGGCCAGGCGCTCACCTTCGCCCACAGTAATGGCGTACTCCACCTGGACATTAAGCCCGCCAACGTGCTCATCGACCACTCGGGCAATGTAAAGCTCACCGACTTTGGCATGGCGCGACTGTCGTCCGCCGGTGGCTTTGGCGGCTCGCGCGGCGGCACCATCGGCTACATGCCGCCCGAGCAGCTCGATATCGAGACCGGCACGGTCGACGAACGCGCTGATGTCTTTGCCCTCGCCTGTGTGATCTACGAGGGCCTGTGCGGCAGCGCTCCCTTTATGGCGGCCACGCCCGCCGACTCGCTCGGCCGTATCATCGGCGGCGCCACCTATCCCAGCGAGCTGATACCACACTTTCCCCCGGGAGCCGAGAGCGTGCTCATGAGCGCGCTCTCCCCCATACCGCAGGACCGCCCCAGCAGCATCGAGGCATTTTGTGACCAGCTGCTCGCCGGCTTGGGCAGCGTGCGCGAGGGCCGTCGCAGCCTGGAGCAGATGGTGGGCGAGCTGTCAGATGACGAGCGCGCGGCAGACGGTATCGAGCCATCGACCTACGAGGACGACACCATCGAAGTCGACCCCGCACTCGGCTGGGCAGGCACGCGCTGGAGCCATGCGCGCGACTACGCCATGCACGCTATCTCGGCGCTAACGTGCGGCGCCTTTAGCTTTTTGCTGATGCAGACGGCCGGCGTCGCGGCGCTTCCCGGCCTGGTCATTGCGGCTATCGCGATCGGAGCGGCGGCCGGCCTGGCCCCCCAGATTGGCTCGGCCATCTCGGCTGTGGGCTTTTTGGTGCTCATGGCAAACGCCACCATGCAGGCACAGGGCGTCCTGTCGATGTTGCCCGTCGCGGTGATCTTTGCCGCCGCCATGTCCGGTTGGTGGATCGCCTGGGGTCGCACCGAGGCTGCCGCGAGCGCCGCACTCACCTGTGCACTCGCGCTTGGCTGTCTGACCGGCAATACCTTCCTGGCAGCTGGGGTCACCGCCGGCGTCGCGTCATTTTGGCTCGGCCCGGCAAGCGCCGCCGCGGCAACGGGCATGGGCGCACTTTTTGCCCGTCTGGCCACGGTCGCGCTTTCAGCCGGAGGCGTGCTGGGGCTCGGTAACGTTGCCGCAGCGCTGGGAGACCCACTCCTTTGGGCTGCCTTTGTGCTGGTAGCGGCAACTGCCGCGGCGTCATCTGCGCTGCTCAACGCCCATGCCAAGCGTGCCGATCAGGGCTCAAACCTTGCCGTAATCGCCGCCATCGCTGTCGCCGGCATCGGCTGCGCAGCGGCGTCCTGTCTTGCACACCATATGGAAATTGCCAGCCTTGCAGCCGCGGTCGTCGCCAAGGCGGCGGTTGCGGGAACCCTATCCTCTATAATCGTTGGGATATGCCTATATTTGCTCGGATACCAAAGAACCTATACGGAGAGTGATCTTTCGTGAACTTCCTGAACATCTTCGAGGACCACGTGGCCGGCATCTTCGGTGCCACCCGTGCCCCGTTCTCCTTTAAGAAGCTTGCCAAGCAGGCCGCTCGCGACATGGAGGATCAGACTCTGGTGATCAACGGCGTCAACACGGCGCCGGCACTCTATACCATCCTGATCGCCGCCGACGACGATCCCATGCTCGCCCCGTTCTACCCCGAGCTTTCGCGCGAGGTCCGCGAGTTCGTGAAGGCGCAGGCCGAAAAGCGCCGCTATGTCTTTGTCGGCGAGCCCCTCGTGCGCTTTATGATCGATCCGCAGCTGCGCGCCGGCAAGTTCTCGGTCTTTGCCGAGAACGTCGATGCCCCCACGCTCGGCCGCCTGTACGAAGAAGAGCGCGCCTATCAAAACGGTCTGGGCCAAAACAACTCCGCGGCAAGCCGTGCCGCCAGCGCCCCGCGCGCCGGCCAGCAGCAGTTTGCTGCCCCGCAGCAGCAGCGCCCCGCCGCCATGCCCCAGCAGCAGCCGACGCCTCGCGCCGCCGCTCCCGACCCGCTTGCCGTGGCAGACCCCTTCGCGCCTAGCGTCCCCGACCCCGCCGCAGCACCCATCCCGGTGCCGCAGACCGTCTCGCGCGACGCGCTTGCCGGCATGGGCGGAGCCGCCGCGACCGGTGCCGCCGTGGGCCTAGGCGCCGCAGCCGGCATCGCCTCCAACATGGCGAGCACTCGCGCCCCGCAGCGCCCGCTCGCCCAGCTCGTCGACGTCGTGAGCGGCGAGAGCCATAGCATCACCTCCGCACAGGTGACTATCGGTCGCGAGCGCTCGGTTTCCGATATTGCCCTGCGCGACCCCAACGTGTCGCGCCGCCACGCCCAGCTCACCTTTACGGGCTCGGATTGGTCGATCGAGGACCTCAATTCCACCAACGGCACGCTCGTCAACAACCGCCGCATTACGCGCTGCCCGCTGCGCAACGGCGATCTGCTGACGTTTGGCCTGAGCACCTTTGAATTTAGGGGATAGTCGCTTATGAACATCGATATCGTCCTTTTTGCAGGCCGCATCGTCCTGGTCGCCCTGCTCTATATCTTCCTGTTCGCCGTCATGAAGACCGGCGTGGGACTTGTGCGCGGACAGCGCCGCGACTCGGCTATCTGGACGATCGATGTGGACAAGGGCCCGCGCGGCATCCGTGGCATCCACGTAGACATGCTCGGCCCCGTCATCGTCGGTCGCTCGCCATCTTCGGACATCTGCATCAACGAACCGTTCGTCTCGGCCTCGCATGCGCGCTTTTCGCTGCAGGGCCCGGCGCTCATCATCGAGGACCTCAACTCGCTTAACGGCACGCTCGTCAACGGCCGCCAGCTCGTGGAGCCCGCGACGCTGCGCGAGGGCGACGAAGTCCAGATTGGCGATGTGGTCATGAAGGTGAACCGTCGATGATCGACGAGGAGAACAAGTCCGCAACTATGACCGAGGCACCGGCCGCCGCCACAGCTGCGCCGGCCCACGCCGCTCCGGCGGGCTCCGCACCCGTGGAGCCCGAGGACACCGTGTTCTCCCTGCCTCTTTCGCATGTAACGCATGATATTTCGGATCTCGCCGATAACGAGGACGAAGAGGATGCCGTAGCGGCGCCCATCGGCGCACATGCTGCGGAACAGCCCACAGCGCCCGAAGCAACCTCGGCGCCAGCTCACTTTGCAGAGCCCGTCGCCGCGGCAATCAACGAGAGCGCTGCGGTGTTTGCGGCACCCGAGCCCGCCGCGCCGGCGTTTCCCATAGCCCCGGCATCCGAGGTTGCGCCCGTGTCTACGCCGGCGCCCGAGGCGGGGCCATCCCCCGAGGACGGCCCTGCACCCAAGGCCCCGCAGCCTGCGCCCGCAAGCGAGTCCGATACCGTGGCCGAGCCCGCCGCCCAGTCGCAAAGCACGCCCGCGCCGTCGCACTTTGCGACACCCGAGCCTATAGACGTCAGCCCGCAAGACGACGAGTCGACCGCCCGCGCGTCCGAGGAGCCCGGCTCCCCGGACACCGGCGATTCCGAATCAAACGCCGAGACCGACACCGTCTCTCCCGGTGACACAGCCGAGATCGACGTTGCCGCCGTTGAGGCCAAGCTCAAAGACCCCGGCTCGACCATGAGCTTTGAGCCCCTGACCGAGGAACGCATCGAGACCGACTCGACCTATGATGCCGGCACCACCACGCAACTCATGTGGGGCGCCCGCTCCGACGTTGGCTGTGTGCGCCCGCACAATGAGGATTCCTACCTGGTGCAGTCGCCGCTCTTTTGCGTATGCGACGGCATGGGCGGTCACGCCGCCGGCGAGGTAGCCTCTTCCATCGCCGTCGAGACTATTGCCAAGACGGCCCCGCAGTCCGCCGACGCAGCACGCCTGGCCGCAGCCGTCGAGGCAGCCAACGCCGCCGTAATCGAGGCGGCCCTGAACGGCCTGGGCAAGCCCGGCATGGGCTGCACAGCCACTTGCGCCTATATCGAAAACGACACGCTCGCCATCGCCCACGTGGGTGACTCTCGCGCCTACCTGCTCCACGAGGGCACGCTCATCCGCGTGACCCGCGACCACTCCTACGTGGAGGAGCTCGTGGACGCCGGCGAGATTACGGCAGACGAGGCTCCCGTCCCCCCCAACCGCTCGGTCATCACCCGTGCGCTGGGCTCGGACCCCGCCATGTATGCCGACCACTTCACTCTGCATATCGAGGAAGGCGACCGCCTGATCCTGTGCTCCGACGGCCTTTCGAGCATGATTCCCGATAGCGATATCGAGAACATCGCCACGCAGTCCTCAACCGCGCAAATCTGCGTCGACAATCTAGTGGACGCGGCGCTTGCCGCCGGCGGCCACGACAACGTGACCGTAGTAGTCGTTGACCTGGTTGACGATGGCGTTATGCGCGAAGCGCAACGCGTGCGTCGCCGCAACATTACTATCGCCGCCATCCTGGCCCTCGTCTTTGTGCTGGCAGCTGGCATCTGGGCCTACACGGGTGTCACCGGCTCGTACTACCTGGGTACCTACCAGGGCAATGTCGCCGTCTGGCGCGGCCTGCCCGGCAAGCCGCTCGGACTCAAGCTCCACTGGCTCGAAAGCGAAACCAGCATTAAGCTGTCCGACCTGCCCGAAGACACGCAAAACCGCCTCAAGGCGGGCATTCCGCAAACAAGTGTCGACGATGCGCAGGACACGATA
>URUW01000045.1 GCA_900551205.1 uncultured Collinsella sp.
GGTTTGAACGGCAAGGTCGGGTGCTTGGAAAACCCGCAGGGATTAGAGAGACTTGATACGAGTGCCGGCGGCAGTGTCCTCGATCGTCAGGCCTAGGTCCTTGAGCTGGTCGCGGATGGCGTCGGCCAGATCCCAGTTCTTGGCGGCGCGGGCCTCGGCGCGGGCCTCGAGAATCTTGGCAGCAGCCTCGTCCACGTCGTCGCCCGTGTAGGCGACCAAGCCGGCGGCAACGCCTAGCAGACCCAGCGGCAACTCGACCTTGGGCTCGGGGAGCTCAACGCCAAATGTATCGAGCAGCTCGACCAGCGTATCGGCGGCGGCCAGGGCAGCGGTCTTGTCGGCAGCGTCGCCCGCCTGCTCCAGGTACTGGTTGCACTCGGTCACAAAGCCAAAGACGGCACCCATGGCACCGGCGGTGTTAAAGTCGTCGTCCATGCACTCCTTAAAGGTGGCGCGGGTCTCGGCGGCCTTGGCGGCAAACGCCTCGGATGCTGCCTCATCGGCATCGGCCGTCGCATGGTTCGCGGCCCAGCGCAGGTTCTCGACCGTTCCGGCGATACGCGTGAGTGAGTTCTCGGCACCCTCCAGGCGCTCCCAAGAAAAGTCGAGCGGCGAGCGATAACTCGTCTGCAGCATCAGCAGGCGCAGGGCGGCAGCGGAGTGCTGCTCGAGGACCTCGGCCAGCGTAAAGAAGTTGCCGAGCGACTTGGACATCTTCTCGCCGTCTACCAGCAGCATGCCCGTGTGCATCCAGGTGTTGGAGAAGCCCTGGTGCCAGGCGCAGGTGGCCTGGGCGCACTCGTTCTCGTGGTGCGGGAAGGCAAGGTCGGAGCCACCGCCGTGGATGTCGATCGGGGTGCCCAGGTAGCGATGCACCATGGCGGCGCACTCGGTGTGCCAACCGGGACGGCCCTCGCCCCAGGGGCTCGGCCAACTAGGCTCGCCGGGCTTGGCGGCCTTCCACAAGGCAAAGTCGAGCGGGTCGTTCTTGTCCTCGTTCTCCTCGATGCGCGCACCAACCATAAGGTCATCGATGTTGCGGCCCGAGACCTGGCCATAGTTGGGATCGCTGCGCACGGCAAAGTACACATCACCGTTATCGGCGGCGTAAGCGTGGCCCTGCTCGATAAGCGTCTTGATCATGGCGATCATGGGGCCGATCTCCTTGGTGGCGCGGGGGCGCACATCGGGATCGAGCACGTTGGCGGCGCGCATGACGCCAATGAACTTGTCGGAGAACTCCGTCGCGACCTCGGCGGCAGTGCGGCCCTGCTCGTTGGCGCGCTTGATGATCTTATCGTCGACATCGGTGAGGTTCTGGGCGAACGTGACCTCGTAGCCGCTCGCGATGAGCCAGCGACGAATCACGTCAAAGCTGATGAACGTGCGGGCATTGCCGATGTGGATGTTGTCGTAGACCGTGGGGCCACACACGTACATGCGGACCTTGCCGGACTCGATGGGCTGGAACTCTTCCTTTTTATGGGTAGCGCTGTTGTAGATACGCATTCGTTACTCCTTAACGGTTTTCTGTAGCAGGCAGACGGCCCAGGCACCGATTCCCTCGCCCTGGCCTTCCCAACCGAGCTTTTCGGTCGTAGTGGCGGCGACGCCCACGTTTTCGACGTCAACGCCCAGGGCATGGGCAAGGTTGGCGCGCATGGCATCGCGGTGCGGAGTGATCTTGGGTTGCTGACAGGCAATGGTGCAATCGGCATCGACAAACTCAAAGCCCAGCTCGCGCGCATAGTCCATCACGCGAGCGAGCAGCACCATCGAATCGGCACCCTCGTAGGCGGGATCGGTGTCGGGGAACAATTTGCCGATGTCTCCCCCGCGGCAGGCGCCCAGAATGGCGTCGGCCAAGGCGTGTGCGAGCACATCGGCATCCGAGTGACCCAGCAGGCCGCGCTCGTAGGGAATGTCGACCCCGCCGATGATACATCGACGCCCCTCCACCAAACGGTGGACGTCGTAGCCGTGGCCAATGCGCAGGTTACTGAACATGGGGAAGGTCCTCTCCCTCGGCCATACGGCCAAGCAGAATCGCGGTTACGGGACGCAGGTCCTCGGGCACCGTCACCTTAAGGTTATCGCGCGGGCTCTGGACACAGCGGACGCGCCCGCCCATGCGCTCAACCAGCGATGAATCGTCGGTACCGATAAAGTCCTCGGCGATAGCAGCGGCGTGAGCGCGCTTCATGGCGTCGACGATAAAGATCTGCGGCGTCTGTGCGGTCCAATAGAGCTCGCGCGGCGGCGTCTCGACGATATTATCGCCGTCGACGATCTTGAGCGTGTCGATCGCGGGCTGGCCGCACACGACGCCGTCGAGCGAGCGGTCACCCACAAGCACGTCAATCGCATGATCGATGGCCTCGGTCGTGATGAGCGGACGGGCGCCGTCGTGGATGGCGACATATTCGAAACCCGCCGGTACCGCATGCACGCCGGCACGGGTGGAGTCCTGGCGGGTATCGCCGGCATCGGCAAAACTGATGGGCGTGTCATAGTCAAAGGGGTCGATGGCCAGGCGGCGCATCTCGGCACGGTGCTCGGCAGGGCACACCACCACGATGTGGCCGACCTTGTCGCTACGATCGAACGCGCGGATGGACCAGCTCATGAGCGGACGACCCGCCACGTTAACGAGCTGCTTGCCGCCGGGATTTCCAAAGCGCTGACCGCTGCCGCCGGCAACGACCACGGCGCATACGGGCGCCATTATGCGTTCCCCTGTTTGGTGCCCTTCATGCGGTACAGGGAGTCCGCAAGAATGGCAGGGTTGTTGACGCCAAAGTCGCCCAGGCGCTCCGGATCCTCGCTGATGTCATCCATGAGCTCCTGCAGCGAGCCGTACTCGTCGACGATCTTCTCGGCCACGCCGTCGCGCACGACGGACACGCGCGAAAGCGTGCGCAGGCCCAGCGGCGTCATGACGGAGTCCTCGTCCAGGTCGTCGTAACCCAGAACCGCCGCCACATGCTGTGGGTCGGACAGGTCCTTAGGCGTCATACGGCTCAGGTTGGCGCGGATCTTTTCGGCATTGGCCTCGGAGGAATCACTCGCATAGTCGCGAATCATCAGGTCGTACTCGGTATCCATGCTGGAGCCGGCGAGCTGCTCGAGCTGCATCTGCACGAGCTTGCCCTGGTTGCCCAGCTTGACAATGCAATCCTTAAGCTCAGTCTTTGCCTGCTGCATGATCTCGAAGCTCGAGAAAATCCCGGTGATATCGGCGAGCGTAACGTAGTCATCGAGCTCGAGGGCCGTCAGACGCAGCAGGGAGCGGTCGAGCGACTGACGGGTGGTCTGAAGCGTGGCGACGAGCTGGTTGACCGAGCTCATGATGGTGGTGACGGGCTGGATCTCATAGCTCTTGCCGTGAACGTACACGTTGACGACGGCACGACGGGCCGAGACCGAGATCACGATGGCATCGGTGAGCACCGACATGCGAGCGGCAGTGCGGTGACGCATGCCCGTCTCGCTCGTGGCAAGCGAGGGATCGGGATTGAGGTGGAAGTTGGCGCGCAGGATCTGGGTGAGGTCGCCGTCGATAACGATGGCACCGTCCATCTTGGAGAGCTCGAACAGGCGGTTCGAGGTGAACGAAATGTTGAGTGGGAAGCCGTCGTTACCGGCAGCGAGCACGTTTTCGGTGTCGCCGACGCAGATAAGGGCACCCAGATGACCGGCGATGATCATGTCGAGGGCGGTGCGGATCGGCTGACCAGGTGCCGTCAGGCGGATGGCCTGTTCCATACGCTTTTGCAGCTCGTTCTTATCCAAGGCATCGCTCCCATCGCATACGCTCCATAAACGCTAAATAGTTTCTCACGGTTTGTCCCCGCGGCGCTCGCGAAATCCGATGCTTACAGAATGAGCGAACACCGCTGAGAGCCTCAACCCAAATGAGCTGTTCATGTGGTAGCATCGGGATTCACATGAATGAGGGAGTAGTCGCGTGACCGGGTTCGCCTCTGGTGGCGCGGCAAGTCAACATACTGGCCGAAACGGTCTGGCTTGCCTTAATGAACGAGACTCGTGGTTGTACGCGCAGCGCGTACGCCACGGGTCTTTTTTGTTGCTCCCCTGTCAGAAGTACACGCGGGTTCGCCCGCAAGGAGGGAGCCAAACCATGGGACTCGTAGAGCTCGTGCTGCTCGCCATTGGCCTTTCGATGGACGCCTTTGCCGTATCCATCTGCAAGGGCCTTGGCATGAAGAAGATCAACCTTAAGGTCGCCGTAGTGCTCGGCCTGTTCTTTGGCGGCTTCCAGGCCGGCATGCCCGTGATCGGATGGGCGCTTGGCAGCCAGTTTATGGGCATCATCGGCCCCATCGACCATTGGATTGCCTTTATCCTTTTGGCCTTCATCGGCGGCAAAATGCTGTGGGAGGCTTTTACCGAGGACGAGGATGAAGGCGACGGCAAGAATGCCGAAAAGATTGAACTGAGCGAGTACCTGATCCTCGCCATCGCCACTTCAATCGACGCCCTGGCCGTGGGCATCTCGTTCGCCGCGCTTTCGGTCGACATCGTTCCCGCTGTATCGCTTATCGGCGTCACAACGTTTATCTTCTCCGTCGCCGGCGTAGCGATCGGCCACACCTTTGGCGCGCGCTACGAAAAACCTGCCACCATCGTGGGCGGCATCGTGCTCATCCTCATCGGACTTAAGATCTTGCTTGAGCATCTGGGGATTTTGGCGCTGTAACGCCAAACACAATCGCTCAAAACTCAACGCCAGTACAAGGCCTCATGCAAAGTTTTGCATGAGGCCTTTTCGTGCAGACTTTTGCATGTCATACTGATATGCAAAAGTCTGCACGTTAGGAGATCGCCGTGAATACCCTTCCCATCACCACACCGCGCCAAGCTGGCATCTACGTGCGCCAGGCACGCGAGGCTCAGGGTCTCACCCGTGCCGCCCTCGCCAAAACGGCCAGTGTTTCAGAGCGCCTGCTCGCATCGCTCGAGCTAGGAGACGCCACCGGCATTCGACTCGACAAGTTGCTGTCCGTCTTTAACGCACTCGGCATAGGTCTCTTTGCGCAAAGCGATAACGACTCCATCGCATCGCCCTCCGAACATCCGACGACGAAAGCGGACCTCCCTATCGCGAACTCGAATGCCCTGCCAAAGCCAAGCGTAGGCAGACGACCCGCTCGACAAGGAACGCCATCTTCCTATGGTGCCTTGCTGGCCCAAATCGCAGCCGAGCAAGGCCTTTCCGACACTTCAGACCTCTCCTTTGACTGTAAGGTTGTGAAATAAATGGCAGAGATGGAGCTTGCGACCCTCATTTGTGGCGAAATCGCAGGCACTCTCCGGCAAGACGAGCATGGACTCTGCAGCTTTGTATACGCCCCAACCTATCGCGGAGCACCACTATCGCTTACAATGCCGCTTTCCAATCGCACGTATGGCCATAACATCGTCCGCCCGTTCCTATTTGGCCTTTTGCCCGACAGCCAAGAGCAGCGTCGCGCTATTGCCGCCGAGCATGACGTTGCATCCAACAACCCCGTCGCCCTCTTGTGCCATATCGGTCTTGACTGCGCAGGGGCCGTTCAGTTTTGTCGAACCGATCAATTAGGCGCCGCCCGCGGCAGGGTCTCGGCATACCGCCCGCTTACCAATTCTCAAATCGCTCACAAGCTCAAAGCAATTCGCGATGACGAAAGAGAGACATGGATGGGCTCCAACGAAAGCTGGTCCCTGGGCGGCAACCAAGGCAAATTTGCACTAGCTTGGCATGATGGCCAATGGTGCGAATGTCTAGGGTCATCCCCCACTACCCATATCTTCAAAAATGGTGTCGTTGGGTTCAAACATCAGGCCTTAAACGAATTCGTCTGCATGAAAACGGCTCGGCGTGTTGGCATTCCAACTGCCAACGTCTCCTATTGCACATTTGAAGACGAAGCCGCGCTCGTCGTTGAACGGTACGACAGAATTGTCAATAGCAGCGGAAATATCGAAAGGCTGCATCAGGAGGACTTTTGCCAGGCGCTCGGTGTATTGCCAAGCCAGAAATACACCGCCGACGGAGGACCAACCACACGAGACATCCAAGAACGACTGATTAACACAGTCCCCCACCACATGAATCTTGTGCTTTTTACCTATATGTTGTTCTATAACGCCATTATCGGAGCGCCTGACGCACACGCTAAAAACTACTCGCTCATCCTAGGTAAAGGCACAAACGCAGCGCTCGCACCCATGTACGATGTCGCATCGGGCTTGGCGTACGAGCGTATGCGCCGCCGGGCGCGCCTTGCCATGAGCGTTGGCGGCGAAAATCGAGTGGGGCGCATCGGTCCAGGCGCTATCCGCCGATACCACGGTATGGGCGACCCCGCGCTGGAGGCGGCGCTCACCGATGCCGGGCTATCCGAGAAGTTTTGCTTTGCGACCATGATGGACCTCGCCTACGAGGTGCCCATTTGCATGGAAGAGATCATGGACGAATACGCCGACCTGCCCGGCATGGCGGACCTGCGCGAGCACATGCTCGGCCCCGTCCGCGAAAACTGCCAGCGCACCCTCGACCTCATCAAGGCGGATATGGGCTAGGCGCCAATCAATCCACATTTCTTAAAAGAAGAGGGGGGGCACCCGTCGCAAAAGTTCGGATGCCCCCTCTCGTAATGTCATTTGCAATCCGCTAGCACGTGGCTCGAACTGCTGCTAGCGCGACCCTTACGCGGCAAGGCGCTTGAGGACGTCGATGAGCAGCTCGTAGAAGCGCTCGGCAGAAGCGAGCTCCATGCTCTCGTCCGGGGTGTGGACATCGGAGAGCGTCGGGCCCACGGCGATGGCGTCCAGGCCGTGCAGGGCCTCAGCAAACAGGCCGCACTCAAGGCCAGCGTGAATGGACTCGATGCGCAGCTCGGAGCCAAAGAGCTCGCGATAGCTCTCGACAAAAACGTCGCGGACCGGCGAATGCTCGGCATAGCTCCAGCCGGGATACTCGAACTCGAACTTGGCGTCGAAGCCCAAGACATCGGCCAGCGTCTGCAGGCGGTCCTTGAACTCGTTCTGCAGCGAGGTGATCGAGGAGCGCGGGGACAGCATGATCTTGACCTGGTCGTCGGAAGTGGCGACCACGCCGATGTTGGAGGAAACCTCGACGGAGCCGTCAGTGGCGACGTTGCGGCGAATCACGCCGTTAGGGGCAAGACGCAGGGCGCGGATGAGGGCAAGCGCGGACTTCTGATCCATGGCCTCGACCTCGGCGTCGTCGGCAATCTCGACGGTGCAGGTAAAGCCGGGGTCGAAGACCTCGAGCTCGGCAGTGACGTCGGCGATGATGTCCTTTGCGATCTGGGCCGCGGCCTCGGCGGCAGCGTGGTCGGCGTAAACCAGCTCGGCCTTGCACTCACGGTTGATGGCGTTGTCCTTAGTGCCGCCGTTAAAGCTAACGATGGCGGGCTCGCCGGCGACCATCAGGCGGTCGATGATGCGGGCCATGATGAGGTTGCCGTTGCCGCGCTCCAGGTTGATATCGTTGCCGGAATGACCACCCAGTAGGCCGGAGATGTCGAGCGTGAGGGTGCTGCCGGTCTTGTGCTCGCGCACGATGGGGCAGGTGTAGGTAACAACGACGCCGCCAGCGCAGCTGACGGTGGCAACGCCCTCTTCCTCGGAGTCAAGGTTAATCATGGTGCGGGCGCTAATCTGGGACTTGTCGAGCGTCTCGGCGCCGACCAGGCCAGTCTCCTCATCGGTGGTGAATACGCACTCGAGGGCGGGGTGAGCAATCGAATCGTCGTTGAGCACAGTAAGCATCAGAGCGACAGCAATACCGTTGTCGGCGCCCAGGGTGGTGCCGTTAGCGGTGAGGACGCCGTCCTTCACGACCAGGTCGATACCGTCGGTCGTAAAGTCGTGCTCAACAGAGCCCAACTTGTCGCACACCATATCGATGTGGCCCTGCAGCATCACAGTCGGGGCATTCTCGGCGCCGGCAGAAGCGGGCTTGCGAA
This sequence comes from uncultured Collinsella sp., assembly GCA_900551205.1. Taxonomy (GTDB): domain Bacteria; phylum Actinomycetota; class Coriobacteriia; order Coriobacteriales; family Coriobacteriaceae; genus Collinsella. The sequence continues at coordinate 7,998 of URUW01000045.1, forward strand.
TGATGACGTTGTAGACCTCGTCCTGGTACACATCGAGGCCGCGCTCCTTGGCAAACGCAACCAGGAAATCGCTGATGCCCTTCTCGTTGCCAGACCCACGGGGGATCGCGCTGACCTCCTCAAAGAAATGGAACAGCTGGGCGGGCTCGTAGCCGGTGATCTTGTAATCCATGGTGCCTCCTTGGCGCAACTGGTTAGACAGTAAGACATGCGCCTTGTATATTCCCAGACTTTGCGTGCATAAACCAGTCGAAAACGCCGAGCGCCCTCGCATCATCGGCTAACGGTGGACCGTATAGCGTAACGGTCACAACTTCCGCAGCTCTACAAATCGAGGCGCCCTTTCCGGAGCGCCTCGATTGCGCGTATCAAATTGTCGCCACGCCTTACAGCGCGCCGGAACCGGCTTGCATCATGCCGCCGGGGCCCGAGGTCACGCCGCCGCTCACGGGCGCGGCGTTGCCAGTGCGCGGTGCCGCCGGGGCGGTATCACCACCGAGCGTGCCCGCCGGACGCGGTGCCGGGATCTCGCCCGTGCCGTGGCTAAAGACAAACTTGCCATCGGCCACGTCGCACAGGACGGTATCGCCCTCGCCCCACTCGCCGGCCAGCAGCTCCTCGGACAGCGGGTCCTCGATGAGCTTTTGAATAGCACGGCGCAGCGGACGCGCACCGTTGGTGAGGTCGGTGCCCTCGGCCACGATCTTGTCATAGGCCGCATCGGTGAGCTTGATGTTCATGCCGTTGGCAATCAGACGCTGGCGCAGGTCGTCCACCAGCAGGTGCGCGATCTTGGTGAGATTCTCGCCCGAGAGCTTCTGGAACACCACGATGTCGTCGATACGGTTGAGCAGCTCGGGGCGGAACAGGCGCTTGAGCTCGCCCATCGCGCGACCACGGATCTCACTCGACGTGAGACCCTGCTCGCCGGTGGTGCCAAAGCCCACGCTCGCATCCTGCGCAATCTCGCGGGCGCCCACATTGGACGTCATGATGATCACGGTGTTGCGGAAGTCGACCGTCTTGCCCTGGCTATCGGTCAGGCGGCCCTCCTCCAGCACCTGCAGCAAGATGTTGAAGATATCGGGGTGCGCCTTCTCGATCTCGTCGAACAGCACGACCGAGTACGGGTGGCGACGAACGGCCTTGGTGAGCTGGCCGCCCTCGTCGTGACCGACGTAGCCCGGAGGGCTACCGATGAGCTTGGAGACCTCGAACTCGCTACCGAACTCGGACATGTCGAAGCTGATGAGCGCGTCTTTGCTGCCAAAGAGATACTCGGCGAGCGTCTTGGCGAGCTCGGTCTTGCCCGTGCCGGTGGGACCCAGGAAGATAAAGCTGCCGCCGGGACGACGCGGGTCCTTGAGCGGCGAGCGGCTGCGGCGCACGGCCTTGGCGACGGCCTCGACGGCCTCGTCCTGGCCGATAATGCGGGTCTTGAGCACGCTTTCGGTCTGCAGCAGGCGACGGCTCTCGCTCTCGGTGAGCGAGGAAACCGGCACGCCAGAGGTCACGGACACGATGTCGGCAATCTGACTCACGTCGATGGTGAGCGGGCTGGCGTCGAGCTCGGCGGTCCAGGCAGCCTTGGCCTCGGCGAGTTCAATCTCGGCAGCCTTCTGCTGCTCGGTGATCTCGGCGGCCTTGTTCATGTCGTCGCTCTCGGTGGCCTCCTGCGCGGCGGCCTTGAGCTCCTCTATGCGATGCTCGGCCTCGCGCACCGGCTCGGGCGCGCGGTTGGCGGCGATGCGAGCGCGAGCACCGGCCTCGTCAATGAGGTCGATGGCCTTATCGGGCAGGAAGCGATCCTGAATGTAGCGGTTGGAAAGGTTCGCGGCGGCCTCGATAGCACCCTGCGTATAGCGCACATGGTGGTGCTCCTCGTAGCGCGGCTTGAGCGCGGTCAGGATCTTGACCGTGTCCTCGACGCTCGGCTCCTCGACATCGATGGTCTGGAAGCGACGCTCGAAGGCCGGGTCCTTGGTGAGGTACTTGCGGAATTCCTCGGCCGTGGTGGCGCCGATAATCTGGAAGGCACCGCGCGCGAGCACGGGCTTGAGCATGGAGCTCGCGTCGATGGAGCCCTCGGCAGAACCGGCACCGATGATGGTGTGCATCTCATCGATAAACAAGATGACGTCGTCGGCCTCGGTAGCCTCTTGGATCACGTTCTTGAGGCGCTCCTCAAACTCACCGCGATACTTGGCGCCCGCGACAAGACCCGGCAGGTCGAGCGTCCAGATATTCTGGTTCATGAGGTTCTCGGGCACGTTGCCAGCAGCAATCTGCTGCGCCAGGCCCTCGACGATAGCCGTCTTGCCCACGCCGGGATCGCCCAGGATAAGCGGATTGTTCTTGGTGCGGCGCGAAAGGATCTCCATCATGCGCTGGACTTCCTTTTCGCGGCCAATCACGGGATCGAGCTCGCCGTCGCGCGCCTTTTGCGTGAGGTTGGTGGCGAACTGCTTGAGCGTGTCGGTGCCGCTCCCCTTTTGCTGAGAGGCATCCGAGCCGCTAAAGAACGGCAGGCCCGCACCGGGACGACCAGCGCCAGCGCCAGCGAGCGGACGCTTCTTGTCCTGATCCTTGGCAGTGAGCTTTTCGATGGCCTTTTTAATGGAAGCAGACGACACGCCCAGGCGCATGAGGATGTCCATGGCCATGCCGTTGCCTTCTTCGACGATGCCGATCAGCAAGTGCTCGGTCGAAACGTAGGTCTGGTTGTTCTCGCGTGCCACGCGGAAGGAGCGCTCCATCACGCTAATGACGAGCGGCGTAAAGGCAAGCTTGGCAGCCTCGGTCTCCTCGCTGGGCTCGGGAACCGTGGTCTGGACCTCTTTGAGGGTATCCATGATGTCGTCGTAGGAGATATCGAGCGAGCGCAGCGCCTCAGCGGCAATGCCCTCGTCCTCCTTGGCGAGCGCGAGCAACAGATGCTCGGTACCCACCTTATTTGAATGAAGATCGAGCGCCTCCTGCTTGGCCATGGACATGACCTTGCGCGCGCGATCGGTAAAACGGTCTAACATGCTAGTTCCTCTTAGACGAGCTAGTTTTTTCAAACGCAAAGCGCCACTCGTGGCGGCGCTTTGGTCTCTTTACCCATATGGAGTATATGTTAATCGCTGGGGCCTTTTCCGCATGCAGCCAT
>URUW01000046.1 GCA_900551205.1 uncultured Collinsella sp.
AGCGAAAACCTTGCGCCTGGCCTTCGGCGGCGCGGCCGGATGGTGGAATTGTGTGCAGCCCGGTTTCCCGTTGACCGACGCCGGGGTCCCCGCCATAATACTTTCGGTTCACGCACGAATCCGCTGCCAGAGACAGCCGGTGCAAACGGGCATCGCCCGCGAGCTTAATGGGATATCCCGCCAGCCGAGGTGGTCGAGTAGATATGTCTTCTCGCCCCCGTCGCTCATGCAGCGCGGGGGCTTTCTTTTTGGACATGCCCCCGTCACGTCCTTGTGGCGGACCGTGCCCGGAAAGAATTCGAGGAGGTGTAATTCATGCCCCAGCAGTACAAAATCGACAAGGTTGCAGAGATCGAGTCCCGTATCGCCGAGAACGCCGGTCTGTTTGTCGTCAACTACAACGGTCTGACGGTTAAGCAGGCTCAGGAGCTGCGTCATCAGCTTCGCGAGTGCGGCGCCGAGATGAAGGTCTACAAGAACAACCTGGTCAAGATCGCTCTCAAGAACCAGGAGCAGCCCGAGATCGACGAGATCCTCGCCGGCCCCGTCGCTTATGTGTTCTACGAGACCGAGCCGGTCGAGGCCGCTAAGGCCCTTAAGGACTTCTCCGCTAAGTCCAAGGGCGTCCTTGAGATCAAGGGCGGTATCTCCGACGGCAAGGCCGTTTCCGCTGATGATGTTAAGGCTATCGCCGAGCTGCCCACCAAGGATCAGCTTCTCGGCCAGATCGCCGGTCTCATCTCCGGTTTCGCTCGCGACATCGCTGTCTGCGTCAACGGCGTTTCCTCTGGTCTCGCTCGTTCGATCCAGCAGGTCTCCGAGCAGAAGGCAGCCTAGTCGCTGTTTTCACCCGCGGCGGCAACGCCGCACCCTTGGCGCATTCGCGCCGTGTTTTAACTGATCTCCGTGCATCCGCACGGAAACCGAAAGGACTTAGAAATGGCTAAGCTTACCACCGATGAGATCATCGATGCTCTTAAGGAAATGACCCTTCTCGAGGCTTCCGAGCTCGTTAAGGCTATCGAGGACACCTTCGGCGTTTCCGCCGCTGCTCCTGCCGCTGTTGTCGCCGCTCCCGCTGCTGGCGCTGCTGAGGCCGAGGAGAAGACCGAGTTTGACGTCGTGCTCGAGGGCTTCGGCGACAACAAGATTCAGGTCATCAAGGCCGTCCGTGAGCTCACCAACCTTGGCCTGAAGGAGGCCAAGGAGGTCGTCGAGGGCGCTCCCAAGGCTGTTCTCGAGGGTGCCAAGAAGGAGGACGCCGAGGCTGCCAAGGAGAAGCTCGAGGCTGCTGGCGCTGCTGTCACCCTCAAGTAATCAGGCTTTCTCGCCAGATTTCTTTGCAGACGGGGTTCGCATTGCGAGCCCCGTCTTTTTTGTTTTTCGGTCCCTCGGCATCGGTTGCTCAAACTGCCATGTTCTGTGATTTGCGTCGTATCGGGTGCCCTGCCGTTGGGCAATAAAATTGCACCATTCGAGCAATAATTTGCGTTGACCTGCTGAAGAATTGTCTCTGCCTTGTAGCGACATATAGTTCCAGCGGTAAGATGCTTGGGTATCGCAATTTGGTCTGCGGCTGTGTGCCGCACGCATGGGGCGCTTTTGCGCCTGCGAAAGGATCTTTGAATAACATGAAGGCAATCATCCCCGCCGCCGGTCTTGGCACGCGTTTTCTGCCTGGCACCAAGTGCACGCCCAAAGAGATGCTGCCGGTGCTCGACAAGCCCGTCATTCAGTACGTCGTCGAGGAGGCGCTCGACCCCGAGGAGGTCGACGACGCCATCATCGTTACTTCTCCCGGCAAGCCCGAGCTGCTGAACTACTTCCAGCCCGACCGTTCGCTCGAGAACCTGCTGCGCGAGCGCGGCAAGAACGCCTATGCCGATGCCGTCGCCCACGCTGGCGGTATGCCGGTCGACTTCCGTTATCAGTACGAGCCCAAGGGCCTCGGCCATGCTATTCGCTCTGCTGCCGACGCCGTGGCAGGGGAGAACTTCCTGGTTCTTCTGGGCGACTACGTTGTACCTAACCGCGACATCTGCGACAAGATGCTCGCCGTTTCCAAGGAGCACGGTGGCGCTTCGGTTATCGCCGTCGCTGCTTGCTCGCCCGAGGAAGTCAGCCGCTACGGTGTTATCGCCGGTGAGCGCGTCGGTTCGCTCGAGGGCGCCGAGGGCGTTGCCGATGCCGAGCCGGGCGCTGTCTGGCGCATCGGCGGTCTGGTCGAGAAGCCCGCTCCCGAGGCGGCTCCGTCCAACCTGTACATCGTCGGTCGCTACCTGCTGAGCCCGCTGGTCATGGACTTGCTGGCAGATCAGCAGGCCGGCAAGGGCGGCGAGATCCAGCTCACCGACGCCATGGCCCGTTCGCTCGACCGCGAGGCCATGTACGCCGTCGTCATCGACCCGCTGTCGGGCTACGACACTGGCACTCCCTCTGGTTGGATGGCCACTAACGCCCTCATGGCTGCAAACGACCCCCGCTTTGCCGATGCCTTCTGGGACGCCATCGACGAGCGCGGCGGATTGATGCGCAAGTAAGCCTTCGGGCACCGACATTTACGGGCGTGGACCTCGGTTCGCGCCCGTTTTTTATAAGAGCTGCGATTGCTGGCTCTCTGTTCACAGAAAATATATGAACAGATGTTCGATATACATACATCTACCTGCGTGTTTTCTGTCGAAAAACTTTGCTACTCCAAAAACTCAATCGCGTCAAGGCTTTTCTTGCCCAACGGTCGGTACCTGATAAACTATTAGGTTGCGATAACTGGCGAAGCTATGCCTCGCCAACCCACCGAGCATTTCCGTGAAGGAGGAAAAACCTGGTGACCTACGCATACACTGCCACTGAGCGCAAGCGCGTCAGCTTCGGGAAAATCCCGGAGGCCATGGAGCTCCCCAACCTTATCTCTGTTCAAAGGGAATCCTTTGAGCGTTTTAAGGACGAGGGTCTTCGTGAGGCGTTCAAGGAATCCAGCCCCATCCAGAGCCAGAACCATGTTCTCGAGGTTACCTTCGGCGAGCATCAGTTCGGCGACCCCGCGCACACCGTCGAGGAGTGCCGCGAGAAGGATATGACCTATCAGGCTCCGCTTCTGACCGACGTCCGTCTCACCAACAAGGAGACCGGCGAGATCAAGGAGCAGCTCGTCTTCATGGGCGACTTCCCCATGATGACCGATCAGGGCACCTTCATCATCAACGGTACCGAGCGTATCGTCGTCTCGCAGCTCGTCCGCTCCCCGGGCGTGTACTACAGCTCCGAGATGGATTCGGGCAAGCAGATCTACAAGGCCCAGATCATCCCGTCCCGCGGTGCCTGGCTTGAGTTTGAGGTCGACAAGCGCGACCAGCTCATGGTCTCCATCGACCGTAAGCGCAAGCAGAGCGCCACGATGTTCCTGCGCGCCCTTGGCATCGCCGTCACCAACGACGACATCATCGAGCTGCTCGGTAACTCCGATGTGATCAAGCGTACCCTGGAGCGCGACACCGCTCTCACTCGCGAGGACGCCCTCATCGAGATCTACCGTCGTCTGCGCCCGGGCGAGCCTCCCACCGTGGACGCTTCCCGCAGCCTGCTCGAGGGCCTGCTCTTTAACCCGCAGCGCTACGACCTGGCCCGCGTCGGTCGTTACAAGGTCAACAAGAAACTCAACCTCACCACCGAAGAAGAGGTCACGGTGCTCACCGACGAGGATATCGTCGCGACGCTGCGCTACCTCCTGTCCCTCGCTGCCGGCGAGCAGGGCTTCAAGGTCGACGACATCGACCATTTCGGCAACCGCCGCATCCGCACCGTCGGCGAGCTCGTCGCCAACCAGTTCCGTATCGGCATGAGCCGTATGGAGCGCGTCGTCCGTGAGCGCATGAGCTCCCAGGACATCGACGAGATCACCCCGCAGTCGCTCATCAACATCCGCCCGATCGTGGGCTCCATCAAGGAGTTCTTCGGTTCCTCGCAGCTCTCGCAGTTCATGGACCAGGCGAACCCCCTGACCGGTCTGACCCACAAGCGCCGTCTGTCCGCACTCGGCCCTGGTGGTCTTGCCGGCCACAAGTCCGGCTCCAGCCGCCGCACCAACGTGCCGACGGCCGTCCGCGACGTTCACAACTCGCACTACAGCCGCATGTGCCCGATCGAGACCCCCGAAGGCCCCAACATCGGCCTGATCGGCTCGCTCGCCCTCTACGCCCGCGTCAACGAGTATGGCTTCATCGAGGCCCCGTTCCGTCGCGTCGAGAACGGCGTTGCCACCGACCAGATCGACTGGATGACCGCTGACGAGGAAGAGAAGCACGTCATCGCGCCGGCCAACACGCCGCTCGATCCCAAGACCAACGAGTTCATCACGACCGATGCCGAGGGCAAGATCGTCCGTCCGCACACCGTGATCGCCCGTACCCGCGACTTCGACGGCTCCTTCGGCGCTCCCGCCGACGTGCCTGTCGAGGACGTCGACTACATGGATGTCTCGCCGCGTCAGATGCTGTCCGTCGCAGCCACGCTGATTCCGTTCCTTGAGCACGACGACGCCAAGCGTACGCTGATGGGCGCTAACATGCAGCGTCAGGCCGTGCCGCTGGTTCACCCCGCCGCTCCCTATGTCGGTACCGGCATGGAGCGTCGCGCCGCTCTGGACTCCGGCGAGGTCACCCTGGCCAAGAACGCCGGCGAGGTCATCTTTGCCGACGCCGCCAAGATCATCGTCAAGCATGCCGGCGGCATGGACGAGTATCACCTGGCCAAGTACCAGCGCTCCAACCAGTCCACCTGCATCAACCACCGTCCGCTCGTGCGCGTCGGTGACACCGTTGAGCAGGGCGAGCCCCTGGCCGACGGTCCTTCGACCGATCACGGCGAGCTCGCACTGGGCCAGAACCTCACCGTGGCCTACATGCCGTGGGAAGGCTTTAACTACGAGGACGGTATCGTCGTGTCCGAGCGCCTGGTGGCCGAGGACCTGCTGACGACCATCAACATCACCCGTCACGAGATCGACGCCCGCGACACCAAGCTCGGCCCCGAGGAGATCACCCGCGAGATCCCGAACCTCTCCGAGGACATGCTTGCCAACCTCGACGAGGACGGCATCATCCGCATCGGCGCCGAGGTCGGCCCTGGCGACATCCTGGTCGGTAAGGTCACGCCTAAGGGCGAGAGCGCTCTGACCGCCGAGGAGCGCCTGCTGCGCGCCATCTTCGGTGCCAAGGCCCACGATGTCCGTGACACCTCCCTTAAGATGCCTCACGGCGCTTACGGCCGCGTCATCGACGTCGTCCGCTTTAGCCGCGAGAACGGCGACGACCTGGCCCCCGGCGTCAACGAGCAGGTGCGCGTCTACGTCGCCCAGCGTCGTAAGATCCAGCAGGGCGATAAGATCGCCGGCCGCCACGGCAACAAGGGCGTTATCTGTAACGTTCTGCCGGTCGAGGACATGCCCTACATGGCTGACGGTACCCCGATCGACGTTATCCTCAACCCGCTGGGCGTTCCTTCGCGTATGAACGTCGGCCAGCTGCTCGAGTGCCACCTTGGCTGGGCTGCTGCCTGCGGTTGGGATACCGAGCAGGCCGACTCCGACAAGTACGTCCCCGGTCCGTTCTTCACCGCGACGCCCGTCTTCGACGGCGCCAAGGAGGACGAGATCGCCGAGGTCATCCGTCGTGCCAACAAGAACATGCTCAACAAGGCCACCGCTGCCTTTGGCGATCACATGCGCCCCGAGTTCGTCACCCAGCTTGACGAGCGCGGCAAGACCCGTCTGTTCGACGGCCGTACCGGCGAGGAGTTCCGCGAGCCCATTACCGTGGGTACGTCCTACATCCTCAAGCTCGGCCACATGGTCGACGACAAGATCCACGCCCGTTCGACTGGCCCTTACAGCCTGGTTACCCAGCAGCCGCTGGGCGGCAAGGCTCAGTTCGGCGGCCAGCGCTTCGGCGAGATGGAAGTTTGGGCACTGTACGCATACGGTGCTTCCAACGTCCTGCAGGAGATCCTGACCGTCAAGTCCGACGATACCGTGGGCCGCGTCAAGACCTACGAGTCCATCGTCAAGGGCGAGAACGTCCCGGTTCCGGGTATCCCCGAGTCCTTCAAGGTTCTCGTCAAGGAGATTCGCTCCCTCGCACTGGACATCGAGCCCATGCACGATGCCGACGAGGACGCCTCCGCCCCTGTGACCGCCGAGGAGACCTCTGCTCTCGACGACCTGGCTGCGCTCGCCGGCGTTGACGCCGACGTCGAGGCCCAGGATGCCGAGACCGCCGAGGCACCCGAGGCTGTCGCCGCCACGACCACTGATAAGGAGTAGTTGACTGTGGCAGATTTCGAAGCTACTGATTTTGACTCGGTAAAGATCTCCCTTGCCTCCGCCGACCAGATCCGTTCCTGGTCGCACGGTGAGGTCAAGAAGCCGGAGACCATCAATTACCGTACCCTCAAGCCCGAGAAGGACGGCCTGTTCTGCGAGAAGATCTTCGGTCCTGCCAAGGACTGGGAGTGCTCCTGCGGCAAGTACAAGGGCATCCGCTTTAAGGGCATCGTCTGCGAGCGCTGCGGCGTCGAGGTCACCTCGGCCAAGGTGCGTCGCGACCGCATGGGCCACATTGAGCTCGCCGCTCCGGTGTCCCACATCTGGTACTTCAAGAGCCCCACGAGCTTCCCGATGAGCCGTATGCTCGACATCAAGTCCAAGGACCTCGAGAAGGTTCTGTACTTTGCCAGCTACATCATCACCGAGGTCGATTACGAGGCTCGCGAGGCCGACGCTGACGACCTGCGCGAGGAGCTCGCCGCCGATCTGGAAGAGATCGATGCCGAGTGCGCCCGCCAGATCGAGTCCCTCAAGGAGCAGGGCAACCCCGAGAACTTTGACGAGTTCTCCGACGAGGAGCCGCTGACCCCCGAGGAGATCGCCTCTGGCATCGTTGACATCGAGGAAGAGTGCAAGGACGAGAAGCAGCTCCGCACGGACGCCTTCAACGCCTTTATGAAGCTCACCGAGCGCGACCTCATCTCCGATGAGCCGCTGTTCCGCGAGATGACCCGCTACTACTCCATGTACTTTAAGGGTGGCATGGGTGCCGAGGCCGTCCGCGACCTGCTCGCCGCCATCGATCTGCCCTCCGAGGCCGAGAAGCTCAAGGCCATCATCGCCGACGAGGACTCCCAGAAGCAGAAGCGCGAGAAGGCCGTCAAGCGCCTCGAGGTCGTTGACGCCTTCCTGAAGGGCGGCAACAGCCCCGCGAACATGATTCTGGACGTCATCCCGGTCATTCCGCCCGATCTGCGCCCGATGGTCCAGCTCGACGGCGGCCGCTTCGCCGCGTCCGACCTCAACGACCTGTATCGTCGCGTGATCAACCGCAACAACCGACTCAAGCGCCTGCTCGACCTGGACGCCCCTGCGATCATCGTGAACAACGAGAAGCGCATGCTCCAGGAGTCCGTGGACGCCCTGTTCGACAACGGCCGTCGTGGTCGCCCGGTCTCTGGCCGTGGCGGTCGCCCGCTCAAGTCGCTCGCCGAGGCCCTCAAGGGTAAGCAGGGTCGCTTCCGTCAGAACCTGCTGGGTAAGCGTGTCGACTACTCCGGCCGTTCGGTAATCGTTACCGACCCCAAGCTGCTGCTGCACCAGTGCGGTCTGCCCAAGACCATGGCGCTGGAGCTCTTCAAGCCCTTCGTCATGAAGCGCCTGGTCGAGCTTGGCAAGGTCGAGAACATCAAGGGCGCCAAGCGCGCTATCGACCGCGGTGCCACCTTTGTGTGGGACATCCTCGAAGAGGTCATCGACGGCCGCGTCGTGCTGCTCAACCGCGCACCGACCCTGCACCGTCTGTCCATCCAGGCCTTTGAGCCGGTTCTGGTCGAGGGCAAGGCTATCCACCTGCACCCGCTGGTCTGCTCGCCCTTCAACGCCGACTTCGACGGCGACCAGATGTCTGTCCACGTGCCGCTGTCCAGCCAGGCTCAGGCCGAGGCTCGCGTGCTTATGCTCTCTGCGAACAACCTGCGCTCGCCGGCATCCGGCAAGCCGGTTAACATCCCCTCGCAGGACATGATCATCGGTGTGTACTACCTGACCCAGGTCCGCGACGGTCTGCCGGGCGAGAACCACGTGTTCGCCAGCTTCGACGACGCGCTGCACGCCTATGACTGCCGCTCCGAGGTCGACATGCAGGCCAAGATTCAGGTCCGCGTGTCCGCTGCCGACGCCAATGTCATCAACGAGGACGGCACCCGTATCTTCCGCGTCAAGAATGGCAAGAACGAGTTTGTCGACTACGACGTCACCGGTAACAAGACCGCACGCTTCGAGACCTCTATCGGTCGCATCATCTTCAACCGCCAGTGCCTGCCCGAAGACTACGAGTTCATGAACTACAAGATGGTCAAGGGCGACGTGGCCAAGCTGGTTGCCGACTGCTGCGATCGTTACCCCGAGGCCAAGGTCGGTCCGATCCTCGACGCCATCAAGTACTCTGGCTTCCGCTACGCTACCCGCGCCGGCCTCACCATCTCGGTGTGGGACGCTCTCATCCCTGCCGAGAAGCAGGAGCTGCTCGACCGCGCCCAGGCTAACGTCGACCAGATCAACGAGTACTTCGAGGAGGGCTTCATCAACGAGACGGAGCGCCACATCGAAGTCGTTAACGAGTGGACCGCTTGTACCGACAAGGTCGCAGCGCTCATGCTCGACGAGGAGAACCCGCTGTACATGATGGCCGACTCCGGCGCCCGTGGTTCTAAGACCCAGCTGCGTCAGCTCGGCGGTATGCGTGGCCTGATGGCAGACATGTCCGGCGAGACGATCGACCTTCCCATTAAGGCGAACTTCCGCGAGGGCCTGCTGCCGCTCGAGTACTTCATTTCGACCTACGGCGCCCGTAAGGGCCTGGTCGATACCGCATCCCACACCTCGGACTCTGGTTACCTGACCCGTCGTCTGGTCGACGTGGCCCAGGACGTCATCGTCCGCGAAGAGGACTGCGGTACGCACGAGGGCGTCACCTACAACCTCATCATCCCCGGCACCACCGACCTCAACACCGACCTCGTCGGCCGTTGCTTCATTGAGGACGTCGTGGCTCCCGATGGCACCGTGCTCTTTGAGCAGGACGGCTACATCGAGAAGGTCGCCGACATCCAGAAGATGGTCGATGCGGGCCTCAAGAAGGTCAAGCTTCGCGCGCTGCTCACCTGCCGCTCCAAGTACGGCGTGTGCCAGAAGTGCTACGGCTGGGATCTTTCCACTCGTCGTCCGGTCGCTATCGGTACTGCCGTCGGCATTATTGCCGCCCAGTCCATCGGCGAGCCCGGTACGCAGCTTACGATGCGTACCATTCACTCCGGCGGCGTCGCTGGCGTCGACGATATTACGCAGGGTCTGCCTACGGTCAGCCGTATGTTCGATATCGTCGGCAACGTCAACGAGAAGATTCTGGGTCGCGAGGCCGAGCTGGCTCCGTACTCCGGCCACCTCTCGATTAAGCCCGAGAAGTCCGAGTACGTGCTGACGCTCACCGACTCCGAGGATCACACCCGTGTCCTCGACGAGCGTCGCGTCCCCGCTTCGGTGCGCTTCATGCCCGAGATCGAGGACGGCTGCGAGGTTCGCGCCGGCGACCAGATCACCAAGGGCTTCGTCAACTTCCGCAACCTGCGCAAGCTGACCGACATCGAGTCGACGATGCACACCTTCGTCGAGAGCGTCAAGGACGTCTACACCAGCCAGGGCGTCGACCTGAACGACAAGCACATCGAGGTGCTCGCACGTCAGATGCTGCGTCGCGTTCAGATCACCAACCCCGGCGACTCCAAGTACCTGCTTGGTCAGTACGTCGACCGCTACGAGTTCGCTGACGAGGTCGAGCGCGTTGCCCGTCTGGGCGGTCAGGCTCCCGTGGCCGAGCCCGTCATCCTGGGCACGCTCAAGGTCGCGTCCAACATCGACTCCTGGCTGTCGAGCGCTTCGTTCATCCGCACTGCCGGCGTCCTTACCGAGGCTGCCATCGAGGGCAAGGTCGACCACCTGCTCGACCTTAAGTCCAACGTCATCGTCGGTAAGAAGATCCCGGCTGGTACCGGCCTCAAGCCGTACGCTAACGCCAAGCTGACGTATCGCACGGCCGACGGCTACGTGGACATCGACGGCCCGGCTTCGCCCAACGCCAAGTCGCTGCCCGAGTGGGCTCCGGTTGAGCTCAAGGACCTGGACGAGCAGCTCCCGCAGCAGCTCGACTGGGCCGGCTACGACGAGTTCGGTGGTGCTGACGGTTCGTTCACCCGCAACGGCCACACCATCTCCGCCGAGAAGGCTCGCCTGTACCTGTTCGACGACCTGGGCGTGTCGCAGCGCTGGACCAACAAGTTCAGCGAGGTCGGCATCGAGACGGTCGGCGACCTGGTCGGCAAGTCCGAGGAGGATCTGCTGCGCATCGATGGCATCGGTGCCAAGGCGATCGAGGAGCTCCGCGACGGCCTGGAGGCCCACGACCTGCTCTACATCCTCGAGAACAACGACGACGTTGCCGACGAGGAAGACCTCTCGCAGCTGCTGCAGATGGTCTTTAGCCCCGACGGTCCGGACGACATCCTGCTGGGCACCTCCGCCACGCCGACGCATCACGCCGACGCCGACGAGGAGCTCCTGGGCGCCCCGATCGACGACAAGAAGGCTCCCGCCAACGGCGCCATCAACGAGGACATGGCTTCCCTCGACGAGCTGCTCAACCAGCTCGTGGACACCGATGACGCCGAAGAGGCCAAGGACAA
>URUW01000047.1 GCA_900551205.1 uncultured Collinsella sp.
TGTGGGGGTGATGGCGACGTGCATTTTTGCGAGTATTCTGCAATCGAAGGCCCCTGCATACCGACCTCGGGCAAAAAATCGGGATTTCTCGATGTTTTCTACGAATGATGGGCGGGGTTATGGGCTGACAGCGTTTGATTTGCAGGGATATTCGCGGTCTTTGGCATTTATCGTGGCGCCCGAAGCCCTTGGTTATGTTGAATACTCCTAAAAATGCACGGCGCTTAGAGGGGGACCTTCGCGAAAAAGGAAACCGCCCCGTCGAAGTATGCATTCGACGGGGCGGTTTATGCATCTACCCGATTAAGGATACGCTGCGGATCTGTTAGAACTTGACGGTCGGGGCCTGGCGGGCTGCTTCGGCGGCCTCGAAGCCCTGGCGCTCCTTAAACTGGAAGATGCCGGCAAAGATGACAGCCGGGAACGTCTGAATGGCGTTGTTGTAGCTGAGCACGCAGTCGTTGTAGCTCTGGCGTGCATAGCTAATCTTGTTCTCGGTATCCTCGAGCGATGCCTGCAGCTGCGTAAAGTTGGTGTTTGCCTTAAGATCGGGATAGGCCTCGGCTACGGCGAAGAGCTGGCGCAGCGCACCGGTCAGCACGTTGTCGGCTTCCATCTTGGCCTCGGGCGTGGTGGCCTTGACGGCGGTGTTACGCGCACTGATCACGGCGGAGAGCGTCTCTTGCTCGTGCTTGGCGTAGCCCTTGACGGTCTCGACCAGGTTGGGGATCAGGTCGTTGCGGCGCTGCAGCTGCGTATCGATGTTCTGCCAGGCGTTATCGATGCGGTTACGCTTGGTGACCATGTTGTTGTAGATGCCGGCGATGGCGCAGACAATCACAATGACAACAACGATGCCGATGATGACGGTAATCATGATGTCTCCGTTTCGAAAGGCCGCGGCGGCATGCGCCAGCTGCCGTTGGTATAACGCTACTAGTATACCCGCAACGTTTTGCCGTGCCGAACTTTCCGGTAAGCGTTATGTTTTCGGCGGGGTCGGCACCGGGGTAAAACGCGCGAGGTACAGGTGTAAGATATGCGACAGATTGACGAGTGTTGTCTTTGCCCTGAGGATGGCGATACCAGTGGACCTTCGCATCAAGAAAACCTACCGTGCCCTGTTCGATGCCTTTACCGAGCTTCTCGAGGAGCATCGTTTTGAGGACCTGACGGTTGCCATGCTGTGCGACCGCGCCATGATTCGCCGCACGACGTTCTACAAGCACTTTCGCGACAAGAACGATTACTTTGCCTTTTATATCGATGAGCTCATGTCGGGCTTGCCGCAAAAACAGCCCGATGAGGCCGGCGCAGTGTCTGCCGAGGACGTGCGCGCGCTCCGGCACGCGATTTTGGACGATGCCATGGATTTGATTCTGGCGCACGAGCAGCTCATGGATAACATTTTGGCAAGCAGCATGTCGGGCATGTTGACCAACGTTATTTGCGACCGTATTGCCCGCTCCATCCGCGAGCGTGTGATGAACGTGCTTGCCGAGGATGCCCTGGCCCCCGTGTCACTCGAGACGACGTCTGAGTTTGTCGCCGGCGGTATTATTCGACTTTTCACGATATGGTGGGAATCGGGCCACGATCTTGAGCGTCGACCCGAGATGGCCGACGTGGTCGATGCGCTGTTTGAGCGGACCATGACGCCGGTGCATCACTAGAAGTGGCGGAGAGAGGGGGATTCGAACCCCCGGAACGCTCTCGCGCTCAACGGTTTTCAAGACCGCCGCATTCAACCGCTCTGCCATCTCTCCGTGAGTCGTAATGATAGCATCGTTTTGAATTTGCAACAGGGAAGGCGAACGATGACGATCACCGAAATCGACGAGAAGTTCATGCGCGAGGCGTTGGCGGAGGCGCGAGCCGCCGCGGCGGTGGGCGAGGTGCCCATTGGCGCTGTGGTGGTGCGCGCGGGTGAGATTGTCGCGCGGGCGCAAAATCGTCGTGAGCTCGATCAGGACCCTTCGGCGCATGCAGAGTTCGCGGCCCTGTGCGCTGCCGCTCGGTCGCTCGGTCGCTGGCGCCTTTCCGACTGTACGGTCTACGTGACGCTCGAGCCCTGCTGCATGTGTGCGGGGCTTATGGTTAACGCGCGCGTAGGACGCTGCGTGTATGGCGCGGCTGATGCCAAGGCGGGCGCTCTGGGTTCGCTGTATGACCTGAATGCCGATTCGCGCCTGAATCATCGGTTTAATGTGACCGCCGGCGTGCTGGCGGATGAGTGTCGTGAGGTTTTGAGCGGCTATTTTAGTGGGCTGCGTGGTACCGATGGTGCTAGCTGCGGTTGTGGGACCGATCTTGAGGCGCATGCCGCTCACACCGAGGCGCTCGCGTGTGCCGAAGAGGATGCTGGCGCGGCGGTTGACTTTGGCCCCGCGTGCCGCCGGCCCCGCCGCGTGCTGCTGGCGATCGACTCCTTTAAGGGCAGCGTTTCGAGTGCGCAGGCGGAGGCGGCGGTTGCCGAAGGCGTGCGCCGTGTGTGGTCCGATGTCCAGGTGGCCGCATTGCCGCTGGCAGATGGCGGCGAGGGAACGCTCGATGCCGTTGCCGCGTGCGGCGGTGAGATTGTGACTTGCGAGGTGGCAGGTCCCTTGGGCGACCGCGTGTCTGCCCGGATGCTGGTTGATGCCGAGCGCAAGTCTGCGGTCATCGAGATGGCCGAGGCGGCGGGTATTGGGTATTCACCCTGCACGGAATCGGCGGCGTTGGCGGCCACAACCTATGGCGTGGGCAAGCTCATGCTTCGCGCGGTTCGCAAGGGCGCAAAGACACTCTATATTGGTCTGGGCGGCAGTGCCACCAACGACGGTGGCGCCGGCATGCTGCAGGCGCTGGGCGCGCGTGTGGTCGATGATCAGGGCTGCGATGTCGCCCCCGGTCTTGCCGGCCTTGAACACGTGGCGAGTATCGATTTGGCGCCAGCGCTTCAGGCTTTGGATGACGCTCGTATCGTTGTGCTTTCGGATGTCGAGAATCCGCTTGTAGGGCGTCGCGGCGCGCTTGCGGTGTTTGGCGGACAGAAGGGTCTGCCAGCGGGTGACGCCGAGGCGCTGAGCAGGTGCGACAGTTGGATGGTCGGCTACGGCCGCCTGCTCGATACGGCAATTGTCGAGGCTCGGGCCCAGGGGTTGTTGCGCGCACCCGAGGGCGCACGGACATTTGGCTCGGTGCTCGGCGTGCCCGGCGCAGGTGCCGCCGGCGGCCTGGGTGCCGCGCTGCTGGCGCTCGGTGCGGAGCTACGCTCGGGCGTGGAGACGGTGCTCGATCTCGCGGGGTTTGACGAGCGTGTACGCGATGTCGACCTGGTCATAACGGGCGAGGGCAATATGGACGAGCAATCCGCCGCCGGTAAGGCGCCGGTGGGCGTGGCACGCCGTGCCAAGCGGTGTGGCAAGCCGGTGGTCGCCGTCGTGGGCGGTCGCGCTGACAACCTGGATGCGGTGTGTGAGCAGGGTATTGACTTGGTTTTGCCGATTTGCCGCAAGCCCATGCCCCTCGACCAGGCGCTCGGTGTGCAAGAAGCCACAACCAACCTCATCTGCGCCGGCGAGTCAGCCGCACAAGCCTATGACCTCGCTCGCCTCTAAAACCCATCCCCCCAATAACTTGCGGTGAAATACGGAGTGTTTTTGCCTTTAAGGGGCCAATTCAGTCCGTATTCCACCGCAACATCGAGAATGGCCAACCGAGGCTGGCCGTCTTGTGCCTTGGGTTGGACCGCCTGCCACGAAACACGGCCATCTACTACGTTTAACCGGCCACCCTCGACCATCCCGGAATTTGCAAAAACAAAGCCGCAGGTAGAAAGCTTGCCGAGTTTCGAAAAAGCCGGCTATGGTTGACCCCTGCGGCTTAAACGTAGTAGACAGGCCCCTTTCGTGACACAGCATCAGACCAGTCTTTTTTTTGGGCTAGGAAAACACCCGTAAAGGCATGTGAATCTGAACAAATCGATCCTGTGCCTTGTGACGCTCGATGGTGCTGTCTGGGGATCGGAGACTATGCACTTCAGGTGTTGACGCTGTCATTCATATGCCATTAGGTGATTGCTCTTCGTTCAGTTGTTCGCCAATTAATCATGCCAATTAATTACCATTTCGGGCGAAGACGTGGATTATCTCCATGATGGGCCTCTTTGGTCATAATGTTGTCTTTAACTGTCCTTAATCAATAGATCGCTCGTGGGAAGAGAAGGCGACACCAGAGGGGGAGAAGGGAATTGGAGAGGAAAGTTTTCGGCGGGGGGGGGCAGAGAGTCGCTGCTCTCTGCCTTGCGCTGGTTCTCGGCTTCGGATGTTTATCCGTTGGCGCGACGGCCGGTGTCGCATATGCGGCCACGGAATCGCGGACTGCGTATACTGCGGAGGAGTTTGAGATCACCCAGGACGGCGTGACCTATTCGTGCGAGACCACGGATAAGGGCACGGCGGAAATCACAGGTATTGTTGCCGACGACAGTGTGACCGCGGTGAGTGTGCCCAGCTCCATCGAGCATGGTGGCCAGACCTACAAAGTCACCAAACTTTATTTCTCGTCTGGTATCGTGGCCAAGAACGTTGAGCAGCTGACGCTTCCCGACACGCTCGAAAAAATGTACGGAGGGAATTTCCGGAGGTTCGCAAAGGTCAAGGAGCTCCATATCCCTGGCTCCATCAAGAACTTCGCTTGCTCGCTGCAAAACGCTGGCTCGCTCGAAAAGCTCTATTTCGATGAGGGCGTCGAGGAGATTAGCGCCAACATGATGGTCTATGGCTGCAGCAACCTTTCGGAGATCGATCTCCCCTCAACCCTCAAAATGATTTCGGGCTCGGGCGCCTTCGAGGGGGCTACGGCCCTCACAGGCATCGAGTTTCCAAAAGATGTCGCCTTCTCCGACACCATAACGGGCGTGTTCGAAGACTGCACGTCTCTGACAAGCGTGTCGTTGCCCGCTTCGGTTACCAAGATCCCCTCGCACATGTTTGACGGATGCACCTCTCTCACGTCCGTCACCGCGCTGAGCGAAATCGAGTCCATCGGGGATGGGGCGTTTCGGACTTGCTCGAGTTTGACTGGGATCGATTTCCCAGGCACATTGAAGAGCATCGGATCCTCTGCTTTCCAGGGGTGCGCCAGCCTGGTGAGCGTGCCCAATCTAAGCAAGGTGACAAAGATGGGCTGGGGGGCTTTTTACGAGTGCAAAAATCTGCAGGCGTCCGTGGATCTGTCCTCGCTTCAGAACATTCCGGACAATGCGTTCTGCTACACACCGGTTAAGATCGTGGGGCTTTGCGACAGCCTGAAGAGTATCGGTGAGTGGGCCTTTATCCAGAGCAACGTCGCCGTCCAGCTTCCCAGGACACTTGAGACAATTGGCAACTACGCCTTCTATTACGGCACGTTGCCGGAGCAGCTTTCCATTCCGGATTCCGTGACTTCCGTTGGCACGGCGGCCTTCTCGGGCGTAGGTGGCGTGAAGGATGTGACGATCGGGCGCGGCCTCACCGAAATACCCTCGGGTATGTTTGAAGGCAGCACGGTTAAAAAGATCACAATCGAAAACAGCATGGACGACATCAAAGGCTCGGAGAACCTCCCGTTCTTTGGCGTCGATATCGTCTACACGCGCGAGTCCATCGATGACGGCGTCGGCGGTACCGTGAGCGATGACAGCACCAAGACCCTTCAGGATCTGGTCGACGAGGCCCCCTATGACAAGGAAACCGTCATCACCCTGAAAAAGCACGTGAAGCTTGGCTCCACGCTCACGATTCCTGCCGGGAAGATGATTAAGATCACGTCGGATGAGCCCTATACCATCTTGGCAAAGAAAAGCGGCTTCTCCGTACTGGTCAATGTTGCCGAGGGGGCATCCCTCGAGCTGTCGGGGAAAGTGTCCCTGAGTGGTCGCTACAACAAGGGCGCCATTATTTCTAGCAGGGGAGCGGTTGTGCTCTCTGACGAGGCCGTTGTGTGCGACGGCGCTGCGAACACCGTCAATACGGGTGTCATCGACGTGTCGGGAGACAAGGCTTCGCTTACCATGACGGGCGGCGTTATCGAGCAGTGCGAACTTAAGGACGCGTATTGCGGCGCTGTCCACGCGAAAGACGGCGCTCATGTTGTCATGAAGGGCGGCGTTATCCGTAAGAATCACGTGTCTTTCTCCGCAGACGGCGATGGTAATTACCTTTCGTCTACCGGCATCATGCTGATGGGCGATGCCCACCTTGAGATGAGTAACGGCAGTATCGAGGATAACGCCGGCTATCAGGGCGGCGCGGTGGTCATGTACAGCGAGGCTCGTAACCAGAGAGCCTCCTTTGAGATGACCGGTGGTCAGCTTGTGCGCAACAGAGGCTATAAGCTTGGGAATCGAACTCCCTCCGGCGCAGTGCACGTCGAAGGGAATGCCGAGTTTACCCTCAAGGGCGGCAAGATCGAGGACAATATTGCGTATTCTGATGGCAAAGGCGGCGGAGTGTGCGTGGTCGATCGCGGCCTGCAGCAGGGTGGTAGGGACCATACCGCTTTCACTATGAAAGGTGGCTCCGTATCGGGTAACTCCGCTTCCGCCGGCGGAGGCATCTATACCTATTCAGATGACGTCAAGCTCAGTGCGGGCGAGATCAAGGACAATACTGCTCGGAATATGGGTGGCGGCGTATATAGCGAAGGCAACGAGTATCTCGTCTATAGCACGC
Source organism: uncultured Collinsella sp. (assembly GCA_900551205.1). Lineage (GTDB taxonomy): Bacteria > Actinomycetota > Coriobacteriia > Coriobacteriales > Coriobacteriaceae > Collinsella. The sequence continues at coordinate 6,696 of URUW01000047.1, forward strand.
TCCATATCGAAAACGCTCTCGTTGTTGATAACCATGCGAAAAAGCAGGGCGGCGGCATGTGGTTCTGCCCGACCGGAGATGCCAAGGTCTACGTCCAGAACGGTGGCCTGATCGCCAGGAACTCGGCCGATGAGGCGGGAGACGACCTCGTCTTCACCGGCTTCAAAGACGCCAAATACAAACTGACCTTGGCCAACCGCGCTCCGGGCGGCGGAAAGGTCAGCTGGTACAGAGACGGTGGGCTGTTTAACCCCGAAGGCACTTATGCGGAAACAAACACCGAAATCCCGCGATTCTCTCCCGACGGTGGCAACGGCGAGCCCCTGTCCTTTACCGACGCCACGCCGAACGTCGCGCTTAAATCTGTGATGAGCGAGGATGTGTATAACCTCGGCCGCGGTCAGACGTCGCTGACGATCTCTGGCAATACGGCCGAGCGGGGAGGCGGCATCGGCGCCAACGGCGGTGTCATCATCGGCAAGTCCGAGAACATCGACATTCCCATCAAAAAGGTCTGGGAGAACCCCAGGATTCCCCATCCTAATAAGGTCAAAGTAAATCTCAAGAACGGCGATACCGTCATCGATTCGATCACCCTGAGCGAGTCCAACGACTGGAAGGGCGTCTTCTCCAACCTGCCCGCGGGCGCGCACTACACCGTGTCCGAGGACCCCGTCGAGGGCTATGACTCCGCGGTCACCGGCGACGCCGAGCGCGGCTTCACCGTGACCAACACCTCCACGGCCAAGGTCTCGGTGCCCGTCGAGAAGAAGTGGGTCGGCCCGGCGGCCGAGAAGGCCACCGTGCGCCTGCTCGCCGACGGGAAGGACACCGGCGAGTCGGCCGAGCTGTCGAAGTCCAATAGCTGGAAGCACTCCTTCGAGGGCCTGCCCAAGTACTCCAAGTCCGGCTCCGTGATCGACTACGCCGTGGCCGAGGTGCCCGTCGAGGGCTACAGCTCGAAGGTCACCGGCGACGCCGAGCGCGGCTTCACCGTGACCAACACTGTGAAGACGGGCGAGCTCGACGTCTCCAAGACCGTCGTGGCGCGCGAGGGCCTGGCGGTCGACGCGGACAAGATATTTAAGTTTGTGGTTGAGGCCACCGATGCCGCAGGCCGCAACAAAGTGTCCGGCACCTACGGTGACGCGACGTTCGAGGACGGCAAGGCGACCCTCAAGCTCAAAGATGGCCAGACGGCGAGGATCACGGGGCTGCCCGCGGGAACCGCCTACACGGTGACCGAACGTGCCGCCGATGGCTACAAAGCCGCGGTGAACGGAGCCGAGGGATCCAGGGCCGATGGCTCCATCTCGGCCGATCAGGTCGCCTCCGCCGCCTTCACCAACACCTTCGACCCCGCCCCCGCCACGGTGTCCGTCCCCGAGCTCACCAAGGTGCTCGCGGGCGGCCGCAAGCCCGGCCTCCAGGAGGGGGAGTTCGCCTTTGAGCTCTCCCTCGCCGACGGTGCGGGCAATGTCCTCGAGGGCTACCCAATCGAGGCGAAGAATGACAAGGACGGCAAGGTTTCCTTTGGGGAGCTCAGCTTCACCAATCCGGGCACCTACCACGCGACCGTGACCGAGAAAGCAAGCGGCGATGTCCTGATTGAGGACGACGCGCATGCCTACACCTTCGACATCGCGGTGACTCAGACCGGTGCCGGCCTTAAGGCCGAGATCTCCAACGAGCGGGGCAAGAAGACCTTCACCAACACCTTCACGCCGCACGACAACACCAAGACCGTCACCAAGGCGAACGCCTCGGGCGCCAAGGTCGATGTGGATGGCAAGCCGGTGGGCGTGGGCGATATCCTCACCTATACCATCGGCTGGGCCAATAACAGCGTCGACGACAGGGGCGCCGCGCAGGCGGCCGACGTGACGGTGACCGATGTCCTGCCCAAGGGCGTTAACTATGTTGAGGGTTCTGCCGACGGTGCCGCCTACGACGCTGCGACGCGCACCCTTACCTGGTCGCTCGGCGAGCAGGCTGCGGGCGCCACGGGCACGCTCAGCTTTGACGTGAAGGTCTCCGCCGAAGCCGCCGTGGTCGACGACATCTCCAACACCGCCACGGTCAAGGTGGGGGAGAACGAATCCCAGACCAACACGACCCACAACAGCGTGTCCCGCGAGGGCAGCCTCACCGTCAAGAAGACGGTCGTCGGCGGCGACAGCCAACGCGAGTTCGGCTTTACGGTCGCGCTGACCGACGGGGACGGCGAGCCCGTCTCTGGCATCTTCGGCAAGGGCGAGCACGCCGTGACGTTCACGGACGGCAAGACGACCTTCACGCTTAAGGACGGCGGGGAGAAGGCCATCGACGGCCTGCCCGTGGGCGCGCGCTACACCGTGACCGAGGATGCCGCCGAGGGCTACACGACTGCTGTTAACGGGGCTGACGGCTCCAAGGCCGAGGGTGCCGTGACCGAGGACGGCGCGACCGTCGCGTTCACCAACACGTACGGAACGGCCACCGAGGGCAGGGACGTCTCCACCGCGGGACTCTTCACCAAGACACTCAAGGGACTCGACTGGGCGGAGGGCGACAGCTTCCAGTTCGCGCTCGCGGGCGAGGACGGCGCCCCCATGCCCGAGGGCTCTGCCGACGGCTCCAAGACCGTCAGCGCGACGGCCGCCGCCGGCACCAAGGCGGGCGATAGGGTCGCCTTCGACTTCGGCCCCATCCGCTACACGCTCGACGACATCAAGGACGCCGGGTTCGCCGAGGTCGGCGGCAAGCGCGTGCGCGCCAAGACCTTCACCTACACGGTGCGCGAGGTCAGGCCCGATGACGGCTCCGCCATCGCCGGTGTGGCCTACGACGGCCACGCCGCCACGATGACGGTGACCGTGACCGACGACGGCTCCGGCAACCTCACGGCCACGACGCCCGCAATCGCGCAGGCGAGCGGCGGCGACTTCGTCAACACCTACACGACCGAGCTCGACTACTCGGCCCGCGCGGGCGTGCGCCTGTCCAAGACGCTCTCCGGCCGCGCCATGGAGGCGGGGCAGTTCGCCTTCACCGTGACCGCGGACGCCGAGACGGCCGCCAAGCTCGGCCTCAAGACCGGCAAGGACGCCTACGCCGTGGCCGCTGCCGATGACGGTGCGGCCGACCTGGTCGACCTCATCGGCGGGACCGCGGGCAGCGACGTGAAGTTCACCGACGCCGATGCGGGCAAGACCTACAGCTTCACCGTTACCGAGACCAAGCTCGGCGGCGAGGGCTACACCAACGACACCGCGCCGCGCACGGTGACCATCGCGCCCGGCTACGACGCCGCGACGGGCAAGCTCACGGTCACGACCACAGTTGCCAAGGACGGCGTCGAGGTCGCCCGCAGCGAGGTCTCCACGGCGGATGACGCCACGGCGACGCCTGCGTTCGTGACAGTCGCGTTCGAGAACTCCTACGAGGCCACCGGAATGCTCGGCGGCGAGGGCGGCGCGGCTATCAACGCCACCAAGACGCTGACGGGTCGCGCCGCGGCGGCGGGCGAGTTCTCGTTCTCCGTCCGCGATGCCCGGGGCAACGTGGTCGCGACCGCGACCAACCAGGCCTCCGGCGACGGCGAGGCCGCGGGACTTGCGTTCTCGCCTATTGCCTACACTACTGACGCGCTCGAGCGGATGGCGGGAGACGGTACCGCCACCAAGGCCGCCGACGGCTCCTGGGTCATTCCCTATACCGTTTCCGAGGACGGTACGGACCGGCTGCCTGCGGGCGTGACGGCGGCCACGTCGAGCTTCGGCATCACGGTCAAGGTGACCGATAACGGCAAGGGCGGGCTGGATGTGGCCGTGACCTACCCCGAGGGCTCCGACAGCACGCTG
>URUW01000048.1 GCA_900551205.1 uncultured Collinsella sp.
GTGATTTACACGGCATCGACGTCCCTGGCGGCTCACTTTGGCACCCTGACGCCGCAGGTATACGGCAAGTCGGGCACGGGCGAGAAAAGCGGCGAGGACGAATACGCGTGGTTCTGCGCCTATGCGCCGGCCGATGATCCCAAGTATGTCATCGCTACTGTCCTGGAGCAGGGCGGCGGTGGCTCAGATACCGCGATGCATGTCGTGCGCGACGTGCTCGGCGCGATTTATGACGAGCCCGATACCTCTTCGGCCTCGGGCGATTCTTCGGTTCGATAGGAGGTTGCGATGGATTTTTCTCCGGCGGATCTGTTCCGTTCAACCAAGACCGGCTCTCGCAGCAGCCTGGACCGCGTCAACAAGCAACTTTCGGCCTCGCGCGGTACGTTTCGCCAAAAGGTGCATATCGGTGTGCTGCTGGCTACCGTCGCGCTCGTTGCCTATGGCGCCATCATTATTTGGTCGGCGTCACAGTTTAAGGCCGACGCCTCATTCTCGCGCCACCTGCTGGGCATTGGCATTGGCGCGGTGCTTGCGGTGCTCGTCTGGCGTACCGATCTGCGCGGCATCTCTAACTTCTCGACGGCGCTGCTCGTCATTGACCTTATTGTGATCTTCTCGCCCAAGATTCCGGGCCTGTCCTATACGGGCGGTCTGGGCATGACGGGCTGGATCAAGATTCCCGGTATCGGCTTGACATTCCAGCCGGTTGAGCTTGCCAAGCTCATCACCATCTTCTTTATCGCCACGCTTGGCTCGCAGTATAACGGCCGCATCGATACCGTTCGCGACTACGTCAAGCTCTGCGGCATGCTGTCCATTCCGTTTTTGGCCGTCGTCGCCATGGGCGACCTGGGCTCGGGCCTGGTCGTGCTGGTCTCGGGCGCCATCGTCATCTGCATGAGCGGTGCACGCCGCGAATGGGTGCTGTCGACCCTGGCCCTGCTCGTGGGCCTGGTGGCCCTCGTCCTGGCGCTCGATTCGGTCTTTGATTCGTTGCTCGGCCACGATGTGCTCATCAAGCAGTATCAGATGAACCGTCTGACGGTCTTTATCGACCCCGATAATGCCGATTCGGACGATGCCTACAACCTGCAGCAGTCGCTTATCGCCGTTGGCTCGGGCGGCTTCTTTGGTAAGGGTTTGGGCCATGCGACGCAGTCGGCCGGCGGCTTTCTGCCCGAGTTCCACACCGACTTCGTCTTCGCCTTCCTGTCCGAGACCTTTGGCTTTTGCGGTTCCTTTTTGCTCCTGTGCCTCTACGTGCTGCTGATCTTTTCGACGATTCGCGTCGCCTTTAAGTGTGAGTCGCTGTTCTTGCGCCTATCGTGTGTGGGCATCGTTGGCATGTGGGCGTTCCAGACCTTCGAAAACATCGGCATGTGCATCGGCATGATGCCGATTACCGGTATTCCGCTACCGTTTATTAGCTTCGGTTCGTCTTCGATGATGATTCAGCTGCTGACGGTGGGTATCGTACAATCCATATGGCGGCATCGTTCGGGCGCCGCGTAACCGTTGGAGGGGTTTGCTATGAAAATTCCCGTAGATAAGCTGACCCGCGCTTTTAAGATGGGCGCGTCCGTTAAGAAGGATTCCGATACGCCGGTGCGCGTCTCGGTCTATTTGGATTCGTCCGCCTCGCGCTTTCTGGCCGAGACGGTGCGTGACGCCTTTGTACCGCAGACGACCTCGGGCATTGTGCGCGTCGAGCGTCTGGGGGAGGAGCGAATTGCTCCAAAGACCGATACCGATGTGGTGCTGGTGCTCTCGTGCGGCTCCGACCGCTTGGAGAGTGCCGTGCAGGAGCTCGTGATCGCCGGCGCCCCCGTGTGCGTGCTTGCCGAGTCTGCTGTGGAGGTGCCGTTTATCGAGGAGTCCACGCCTGTGCTCGGCGTGGTAGCGGCAACCGATAAGACGTATCTGCTCGAGACGCTTGCCCGCTGGATTCTCGATCGCACCGAAAAGGAAACGGCTTTTGCGGCGAACTTTGCCTTCATGCGCATCGCGGCGGCCAATCGTATCATCACCTCGTGCGCGCTCACCAATATGGCGACCGGTGCGCTGGTGTTTTTGCCGGGCGCCGATTATCCCGTTATGGCGCTGGCGCAGGTGGGCATGCTCTTTGAGCTCGCTGCCGTCTTTGGACGCGGCATTAAGCCTGAGCGCGGCTACGAGGTCGCGGGCGTGCTTGTCGGCGGTCTTGTGATCCGCGCGGTCACCCGCGCGCTCGTCAAGCAGACGCCGCATATTGGGTTTGCCGTCAAGGCGCTCACTGCTGCCGCGGGCACCTATGGCATGGGCCGTGCGCTCGTTTCGCTCTACGAGCGCGATGTCGACTACAGCCGTGCCAACGAGGTGATCACTGCCACGTTCTCCCGCGTTCGCGATCTGGTGACCACGGTCGCGGGCGCTACCCGTCCTATGGCGTCCTACCAAGACGCGTCCGATCTCGCTGCTTAGGGGTTTTCCGTTGCGCGTTCCGTATCAAGACTGTTTTCATTTAATTGAGCCGCTGCTCGCCAAGGTCGAAAAGCCGAGTCGCTATATCGATCACGAGTGGGGCACGCTTTCCAAGGCCGATGCCGACTACCGTTGCTGCCTGATCTACCCGGATGTGTACGAGGTTGGTCTGCCCAACCAGGGTATCGCCATCCTCTACAACATCCTTAACCAGGCCGAGGGCATCTCCTGCGAGCGTGGCTATGTGCCGTGGCCCGATATGGGTGACGCTATGCGCGAGGCAGGCATTCCGCTGCTCTCGCTCGAGGGTGCAGCGCCGGTCGCTTCGTTTGATATCGTCGGCCTGCATGTGCCGCACGAGATGGCGGTGACGAACTTCCTTGAGGCACTCGATCTCGCTGGCATTCCGCTGTTAGCGGCCGACCGAGGTGAAGACGACCCCATCATCATCGCCGGCGGCCCCTCGGTGTACAACCCCGAGCCGTACGCGGCCTTCTTCGATGCCATCCTCATCGGCGAGGGCGAGGAATCGCTGCTCGAGACCTGCCAGCTGCATCGCCGCCTGCGCGACGAAGGAGTCCCGCGCGCGCAGATTGTTGAGCAGCTTGCATCCATTGCCGGCAACTACGTGCCGTCGCTCTATGAGGTTCGTCACGACGAGCCCTGCTCGCCGCACGGCTACACCGTGCCGCGCGAGGGCAAGGATGCGCCGACCGTGGTCTACAAACGCGTCGTCGAGGATTTCGGCGCCACGAATCCGCTGTCGCAGTCGTGCGTGCCCTATGCGCAGCTGGTTCACGACCGCCTGTCTATCGAGATTCTGCGCGGCTGCGCTCGCGGCTGTCGTTTTTGCCAGGCCGGCATGACGTATCGCCCGGTGCGTGAGCGTTCGGCCGACCAGATCGTCTCGTCGGTGATTCAGGGTCTGGAAAAGACCGGCTATGACGAGGTGTCGCTGACCTCGCTCTCCACGACCGACCACTCCTGCATTCGTGACGTGCTTGACAGGCTCAACCGTCGCCTGGAAGATACGGGTATTCGCGTGTCTATTCCGTCGCAGCGCTTGGATTCGTTTGGCGTGGATATGGCCGAGTCGGTCGCCGGCGAAAAGAAGGGCGGCCTGACGTTCGCGCCCGAGGCCGGCAGCCAGCGCATGCGCGACATCATTAACAAGAACGTGACCGAGGAGGACCTGGACCGTGCGGCCAAGGCGGCCTTCGAGGCCGGCTGGAACCGCATGAAGCTCTACTTTATGATGGGCCTTCCCGGCGAGCGCGACGAGGACATCGTGGCCATCGCCAATCTGGCCGATCACGTGCTGGAGCTCGGTCGTTCCGTGGTGCCCAAGGCTCGTCGCGGCTCGATCTCGGTGTCGATCTCGGTTTCGGTCTTTATCCCCAAGGCTGCCACGCCGTTCCAGTGGTGCCCGCAGCTCGACTACGACGACGTCAAGCGTCGCCAGAAGCTGCTCATCACGAGCGTTCGCAACCGTGCCGTCCGCGTTCATTACCACGATGCCGAGACCTCGCTCATCGAGGCCGCGCTGTCCCGCGCCGGTCGTGACATGACGCCCGTCATCATCGACGCTTGGCGCTCGGGCTCTCGCTTTGACGCCTGGGTAGAGCATTTCTCGCTCGATAACTGGAAGGAGGCTGCTGCCAAAAACGGCATCGACCTCAATGAGCTCGTGCACCTGCCCTACGAGTTGGACTGGCGCCTGCCGTGGGAGCATGTGAGCCCCGGCTGCACGCGTGGCTTCCTCGAGCGCGAGTACCGTCGCTCGCTCGAGGGTGTCACGACTCCCGACTGCACCCGCACGTCGTGCACCGGCTGCGGAATCTGCCCCACGCTCCACGTCAAGAATGTATTGATGGGTGATCGCGCATGAGTGAGCGCCTGACCGACAACCCCACGCTCTTTAGGCTTCGTGTTCGCTATGGCAAGCGCGATCGCCTTAAGTACCTGGGCCATCTCGAAGTAATCCATACCATTGAGCGCATCGTGCGCCGTGCGGGACTTCCCTATGCCGTCACGCAGGGCTTCTCTCCGCACATGCGCGTGGGCTTCTCTTCGGCGCTACCGGTGGGTACGTCGTCGACCTGCGAGTGGTATGACCTGTTTATGACCGAGTTCGTGGCGCTCGACGAGGCGTTTGGGCGCCTGGCTGCGGCGTCACCGGCCGATCTGGCGCCCATCGAGGCGGCGTATATCGACGTGCGCACGCCGGCGTTGACGGCGCAGCTCACGCGTCTGTCGTATCGCATCGACCTGCACTTGGATCCCGAGGCGCCCGTAAGCGCCGACGAGGTGCGTCGTGCGATCGACACGCTGCGCGCGGACCATGGCATCGACTACGCGCGCGGCAAAAAGAGCAAGCGCTTGGATTTGGATCACACGCTCGTGGGCTATGAGCTCACGGCTGGGGAGCGTCCGGACCATCTGGTGCTCATGCTCGACACCCATGCCGACAACGAGGGCTCCATGCGTCCGGAAATTTTGCTTTCCGCTGCTGATGTTTTGTTGCAGGGCTTGACCCCGGGCGTGGATGCACCTATTGTTTCCACCGGTATGCAAGACCTCGTGACCATCTGCTCCTACGATGTCGAGCGTCAGAATCAAGCATGCGAGGACGACGAGGGCCGACTCGTCAGCCCCATACCTGTGCGAACTTGTGGATTTGCTCCACATACTCGTTGACGGGGGTATTTTCGCCTGCTACTATATTCGGCTGTTGCACTAACTGATGCATGAAGGGCAAGTAAACATGTACGCAATCGTTAACACGGGCGGCAAGCAGTACAAGGTCGCCACCGACGATGTCATCACCGTCGAGAAGATCGAGGGCAATGAGGGCGACAAGGTCACCCTGCCGGTCATCTTCCTCAACGATGGTAAGAAGATCGTCACCGATCCCGACAAGCTGGCCAAGGCCAAGGTTACCGCTCAGATCGTTGAGCAGTTCAAGGGCGAGAAGCAGCTGGTCTTCAAGTTCCACAAGCGTAAGCGCTATCGTCGTCTGAAGGGTCACCGTCAGCAGCTCACCAAGCTGAAGATCGTGAAGGTCCAGGCTACGTCCCGCGCCAAGAAGGCTGTCAAGGCAGAGGCCGAGGCTGTTGCCGAGGCTCCCGTCGCCGAGTAGATTACACTCGTAACGAAAGAGTAGGTATACACAATGGCACACAAAAAAGGACTCGGTTCCTCCCGTAATGGCCGTGACTCCCGCGGTCAGCGCCTTGGCACGAAGCGCTATGCCGGCCAGACGGTAACCACGGGCACGATTCTCGTCCGTCAGCACGGCACTCACATCCACCCGGGTGAGAACGTTGGCCGTGGCAAGGACGATACGCTGTTCGCGCTGGTCGACGGTACCGTTGAGTTCCACAAGGGTATCAAGCACAGGGTCAGCGTACGCCCGCTCGCGAACGCGTAATTCACCCTTCATAGAGCACATATGTGGGAGGCACTTGAGTTTTAGGATTCAAGGGTCTCCCTCTTTTTGTAGGAGGCGATTCTGTTGTCACAGTTCACCGATATCAGCCGCATTAACGTGTGCGGCGGCGACGGCGGAGCCGGATGCATGTCGTTTAGGCGCGAGGCATTTGTCCCCAAGGGCGGCCCCGATGGCGGCGACGGCGGTCGTGGCGGCAATGTCGTCATCCAGGCTGATGCTCAGCTGTCTTCGTTGATCGATTACCGCTTTAAGCATCACTTCCGTGCCGAACGCGGCACGCACGGGCAGGGTGCCCGTCGTAACGGCAAGAGCGGCGAGGACCTGATCCTGAAGGTTCCCATGGGCACCGTGGTGCGCGAGCTCGACCCCGAGACGCAGACCCCGATGTTCGAGATTGCTGACCTGGTGCACGATGGCGAGCGCGTTGTCGTGGCGCCCGGCGGTGCCGGTGGCCTGGGCAACACGCACTTTGTGACGTCGGTGCGCCGCGCGCCCGCGTTCGCTCAGCTGGGCGAACCGGCCGAGGAGCACTGGATTGAGCTTGAGATGAAGCTTATGGCCGATGCCGCACTCGTGGGCTTCCCCTCGGTGGGCAAGTCCTCGCTTATCGCGCGCATGAGTGCCGCCCGTCCCAAGATCGCCGACTATCCGTTTACAACGCTCGTGCCGAACCTCGGCATGGTGCGTGCCGGTGAGTATTCTTACGTCGTTGCCGACGTTCCTGGTTTGATCGAGGGCGCAAGCGAGGGCAAGGGCCTGGGCCATCAGTTCCTGCGCCACATTGAGCGCACGGCGCTCATCATGCATGTCGTTGACATGACGGGCGGGTTTGAGGATCGCGACCCGGTTGAGGATTACCGTATCATCAACCGTGAGCTCGAGCAGTATGGCGCCGAGCTTTCGGAGCGTCCGCAGATCGTCGTCGCCAACAAGTGCGATGCGCCGGGCACGGCCGACAAGATTGCCGACCTTAAGCGTGCGGCGCTCGACGATGGTCATATGTTCTTTGCCGTGTCTGCTGTGACGGGCGCCGGCCTCAACACGCTGATGCTTGCCGTGGGCGAGCAGGTGGCTAAGCTGCGTGCCAAGTTGGCTGTCTCCGATGAGCCGGTCGTTCTGCGCGACGTTGAGTGGGAGCGCCGTCGTCTGCAGCGCGAGAAGCGTTTCCGCATTGTTCAGGAAGAGCCCGGTGCCTTCCGCGTGGTCGGTCGTGCCATCGAACGCATGGTCATCCAGACCGACTGGGAAAACGAGGAAGCCGTCATTTACCTGCAGCATAAGTTTGCGCGTATGGGTGTTGACGACGCGCTCGAGAAGGCCGGTTGCCGTGCGGGCGACGAGGTCCGCATTTGCCAGCGCGCCTTTGACTTTGAGGGCGCCGAGGACTTCTCGGAGTACGAGGAGCTCGAGGATGCTGGCGAGGACGTTGCCGTTGAAGCCATTGACGTGGCCGATGCTGCGGATGAGGGCGTCGAGGTTGTCGATGCGGCGGATGCCGCGGGCGATGCCGAGACCTCGGAGGGCGAGTAAGCCATGTCGCTGCGCGGTGGAATCGGTCTGCCCGAGCTTCCTCTAGAGGATGGGCAGGAGTTTAGGCTCGGCATTATGGGTGGCACCTTTGATCCCATTCATTACGGGCACCTGGTGACCGCCGAGCAGGCGCGCGAGTCGCTCGACTTGGACGCTGTGCTTTTTATGCCGGCGGGTTCTCCTGCCTTTAAGCTTGACAAGCCGGTGACGCCTGCCGAGGACCGTTATGCCATGACGGTCCTCGCCACCGCCGCGAACCCGGCCTTTTTGGCGAGCCGGTTCGAGATTGACCGTCCGGGTGTAACCTATACGGCCGATACGCTTCATGCCCTTCGCGACTTTTACCCGCCGCAGGTAAAGCTCTACTTTATTACGGGCGCCGATGCGATTATCGATATTGTGACCTGGCATGATGCCGAACGAATCGCTGAGCTTGCTACCTTTATTGCGGCGACGCGACCGGGCTTTGATATCGATACGGCGCGTGCCCGAATCAAAGAGTCGGGGCTGCCGTTCGACGTGCGCTATATTCAGATTCCGGCGCTGGCGATCAGCTCGACGAACATCCGTAAGCGAGTTGCCCGCGGCATGAGCGTGCGCTATCTTACGAGCGAGTCCGTGCTCGGCTACATTCGCAAGCGCAGGCTATATGCCGATTTGGGCCAAGAAGATTTTGAGTGATGGGGGTCTACGTTGTCGGTAGAGGATCAGTTTGAGGGCGATGAGCGCGCGCTGCTCAAGCGCATTCAAGAGCTGCTCGATGTTCGCATGAAGGATAAGCGCAAGCGCTATGTGCATTCGCTGGGTGTTGCCGAGACCGCACTTCATCTGGCCGAGATCTACGGCGTTGACCGCTTTGATGCCGCTGCCGCCGGCTTGATCCATGACTGGGACAAAGTGCTCTCCGACGACGAGCTGGTCACGCGCGCCCTGCATTACGGCATTAAGATTGCCGGCTCTCCGTCTGCCGCGACGCCGCTTTTGCATGGCCCTGTTGCCGCCTATGAGCTTCCGCAGCTTTTTCCCGAGCTGTCGCCGGCCGTTTTCCAGGCTGTCGACCGTCACACCGTGGGTGCCTGCGACATGACGCCGCTCGATATGGTGGTCTTTGTGGCCGATGCCATCGAGCCCAACCGCCACGGCGACTATGCCCATGCGCTGCGCAAGATGGTGGGGGAGTCGACGCTCGACGAGTTGTTCTTCTCCTGTTTTGCGCAGGGTTTGGTTTATGTGATCCAGTCTGGGCGCTATCTTTATCCCACGGCTATTTCGATTTACAACCATTACGCCCAGCTACGCTAGCTCGGGCTGTCTAGAAAGAGGTATTCCATGGCCGACGAGACCATGACCGACGAGCAGATTCTTGAAGGCGTGGAGCACAAGAGCTTCATTGCCACGTCCGACCGCACCGCCGCCTCGCTGTCCACGAGCGGTGTCGCCGCCGAGGATGTCGCCCGCGCCGCCGCGCAGGCCGCCTACGATAAGAAGGGCGAGGACGTTCAGGTGCTCGACCTGACCGAGCTTTCCGACGTGTGCGACTACTTTGTGCTTGCCACCGGTACCAACAACCGCCAGGTCGATTCGATCGTCGACGAGATCGAGGAGAAGGTCGCCGAGGCTTGCGGCGAGCATCCGTTCTCCATCGAGGGCCGCGAGCAGAAGACCTGGATGCTCATGGACTATGGTTCGGTTGTCGTCCACGTTTTCACTCCCGAAGCGCGCGACTTCTACCGTCTCGAGAAGCTCTGGGGCGACGCTCCCCAGCTTCCCCTCGACCTCCTCTAGGAGCTCATTTGGGACGGGGTTTTAGTTACTCTCACGCATATCGCCGGGCAGTTGCGGTTTTCCGTATCTGCCCGGCTTTCTTTTTGCCCAAAGGCGGTTAATCGTTGAAGCGGGATTGACGGCCGAAGGATAGGGCGGTGTCGCCGAACTTGTCTCGGACGGCGTCGATCGCGACGGAGAGCTCGCGGCGGTCGCTGGATTGGGCTCCGCGGTCGTCGACTTCGCAGAACAGGTCGGTCTGGATGCCGCCCTGATGGTCAAAGTCGCTCATGCCGATGCCTGCTAAGCGAACATGCATGCCTTCCTGCCAGATGTTGTCGAGCAGTTCGAGCGCAACCGCCACAAAGATGTTCTCATCGTCGGTCGGATGAGGCAGCCGGCGCTGTGCCGAGCGACCGCTTCCATACGAATACTTAAGCTTGAGCGTTACCGTGCCGCCCGTCAGTCCCTGACGGCGCAGGCGGCGTCCCACTGACTCGCCCAGCAGCGCAATCGCCGCTTCGATGTCCCCGCGCTCAGTCAAATCTTTCGCAAAGGTGCGTTCATTGCTGACCGACTTGACCTCACGCTCTTCATCGAGACTCGTGACTTCGGAGATTTCGAGTCCCAGCGCACGCTGGCGCATGCGTTCGCCGTTGACGCCAAAAATTGCAGCTAGCGTGGATTCCGGCGCGCGTGACAGCTCGCCGAGCGTGTAGATGCGCATACGGCGCAGTCGCTCCTCGGCCGAGCGCCCGATGCCGCTCATGGCAGATACCGGCAGCGCGGCCAAAAAGCGCTGCTCGGTTCCGGGGCGCACAATCGTCAATCCAAACGGCTTGTCACGCTCGCTTGCGATCTTTGCGACCGTCTTGTTGCAGCCCACGCCAATGGAACACGTCACTCCCAGCGCTGCCACGCGGTCGCTTATACGCCGTGCTACCAGTAGCGGGTCTTCGGGCGCAAAGCGACCCGGTGTGATATCGATAAAGGCTTCGTCGATGGATACGCGCTCAACGCGCGGCGTCTCCTCGCCAAGAATCGCCATGACCTGCGCGCTCACCTCGCGGTAGCGATCAAAGTGCCCGTGCGTCCAAATGGCTTGCGGGCACAAGCGCCGCGCCTCGGCCGAGGCCATGGCAGAGTGCACGCCAAAGCGACGTGCCTCATACGAACATGTGGACACGACGCCACGCGAATCGGC
>URUW01000049.1 GCA_900551205.1 uncultured Collinsella sp.
TCGAGCACGCGTGCGCCCGAGGCGAGCGTCTCCTGCAGTGAGGTGCCCAGCCGGCTCACGGCCATCACCGAGCCAAACGACGACACAAAGGTAAAGACGGCGACAAACGCTGCGGCAAAGTCAATCATTCCCGCAGCCACCAGCTGCAGCGCACGCCCGAGCATCACCAGATTAGCCACAAGAATAAGCGCATCGGCTACGGCCTCGCTGACCGCCTGGCGGCGCTTGAGGCGCGCGTCCACGGCGCCGACTTGCTCGGTCAGCTTGCCCAGGGCACGGCCGCGATCGGTGCCACCGGCAAACTGGATGGTCTCGCCCGCGCCGCGCAGACTGTCGAGTACAAAGGCGCCCAGCTTACCGGCGCCCTCGCGGCTCTGGCGGCCGGTGGTGCCGCATGCCTTGGCCGAGGTCAGGGGCAGCAGCACGCCCAGGACCGCGTAGGCCACGAGCGCGATGCCCGCGAGCTCGGGGCTCACAGCCAGCAAAAAGCCCTCAAACACAACGGTGCAGACCAGAGCTATGGCAATGGGCGAGATGGTGTGCGCGTAGAAGACCTCGAGCAGCTCGATATCCGAGGTGACCAGGCTCACGAGCTCGCCCTTGCCGCGGCCCTCGAGCTTGGCGGGGGCGAGCTGGCGCAGGGCGCCAAACACCAGGTCGCGAATGTGTGCGAGCAGACGGAATGCGATGTAATGGTTGCAGAGCTGCTCGCCGTAGTGGAGCGGCCCGCGTGCGATGCCGCAGGCGGCACAGGCCGCGCATGCTGCGATAAGACCAAGCCCCAAGGCGTTGCGGCCCAGCGCGGCCATAAGGCCAAGGGCGCCAAAGGCCGGCACGAACGCGGCGGTGAGCATACCAATGCTGCCTAGCGCGACGGCTAGCACAAGCCAGCCGGCAAGCGGTCGGACGAGCCCCATCATGCGCCACATGATGGACGGCGCCGAGCGACGGACGCGGCCGGAGTCAAGCGCCGCGGCAGCGGAAGACGAGCTAGCACCGTTGAGGCCATCGGTACAGGCAGCGCTGCCGTCAACAGCCTCAACCGCGCCGGCATCTTCGACGTCCTCGGCATCATCCTCCGCATACGCATATGCCGAGAGCTGCTCCTGGCTGTTCCACATGCGCGCATAGGCGCCCGCGGTGGCCAAGAGCTCGCCGTGAGTCCCGTGCTCGGCAATACGGCCACGCTCCAGCACCAGGATCTGATCGGCGCCTACGATCGTCGACAGGCGGTGTGCCACCACGATTACGGTGTGCCTGCCGGCAAGCGACGCGATGACCTCGCCGATCGCGGCCTCGCTTGCGGCATCGACGTTGCTCGTAGCCTCGTCAAACACATAGATCGGCGAGTCGTGCAGCAGGGCGCGGGCCATGCACACGCGCTGGCGCTGACCGCCCGAAAGGTTGGTGCCGCCCTCGTTAATCACCATGTCGAGCCCGCCGTTGGCCTGCACAAAGGCCGCCACGCGCGTGCGGTCGAGTGCGCGCAAAAGCTCGGTATCGGTGGCGCTGGGCTGGGCGAGCAGCAGGTTGTCGCGCAGGGTGCCGGCAAACAGGTAACCGTTGGTGGGCACCAGGGTGACGGCGCGCATGAGTGAGGCGGCCGTGGCGTCGCGCAGCTCGACGCCGCCGATGCGAACGCTGCCACGGTAGGCACCCTTGCGGCCCGCGATAATCCCCGCGATCGTGGACTTGCCGCCGCCGCTTTCGCCCACGAGTGCCACGAGCGAGCCGTGCGCAATGGTCGCGCTGGCGCTGTCCAGCACCGTGCGGTCGCCGTATGCATAGCTCACGCCCGTGAGCTCGATATCGCCGCGACCGTCAAGCTCAACATCGCCGCGCTCGGGCTCGGGCGTATCCAAAATGCCAAACATGCGGCGCGAGGCGGCCATGCCGTTCATGGCCGTGTGGAACAGCGATCCCAGGCGGCGCATGGGCAAAAAGAACTCCTGTGACAGAAAGACGATGAGGAAGGCAGCCTCAAAGCCAATCTTGCCCGTGGCGAGCTGCAGCGCGGCTACGATAATGCCGAGCGCGGCGCCCATATAGACGACCAGGTCCATAACGCAAATGGAGCGCAGCTGCATCACCAGCAGGCGCATGGTCGCCGTGCGGAAACGCTCGGACTCGGTGTTGATACGCTCGTGCCAGCTGCGATCGGCCTGGTAGACCTTAAGGGTGGTGAGACCCTGCACGGCCTCCAGGAACATGCCGCCCAGATCGACATAGCTGCCCCAGTACTCGGCACCGATCTTTTTGGCGTTGCGCATGACCATCATGATGGAGACGGGGATGACCGGAACGCAGGCGAGCAGCAGCGCGGCAGGAAGACCCGCCTGGCCCACGAGCAGTACAAACAGCGTGATGGGTGCCAAGCCGGCAAAGAAGAGCTGCGGCAGGTAGCCGCCAAAGTACACCTGGAGTTGCGTGGCGCCCTCGACGCTGGTCTGGACGGCCTCGGCGGTGGGGACGGTCTCGGTGTAGGAGGGGCCGAGTGCGGTGAGCTTGTCGTAGACGAGCGAGCGCACGCGGCGGACGGCCTCGAACGCGGCCCTGTCGCCGGCGCGTTGGGCCAGGTAGATGGAGGCGGCGCGCGCGATGATGGCGGCGGCGAGCGGCGAGGCCGCCTGTGCGAGGGCATCGACGGCGAGCGCGGCGGAAAGGCCGTCCGTGACGATGCCGCCCAAGATGCGCGCAAGCACCCACATCACCGTGATGTTTGCCATGAGCGCGATCCACTTAAACAGGACGCTTGCCATAATGTAGGGCGTTGCCTGCGGAACCAGGGAGAAGAGCCGCTTCTCGAACATGAAACCTCCTATGCCGTAACGGTGCCGGTCGGGGTCCTCGGCAGCCGCTTAGTTAGCCAAATGCAACTAGAGTAGCATCGTGCAGCCTGTAAGTATGCCGAGGGTAATTTTTTGGCCGATGAACTGCGTAGAAAGTTCAAAATTGTTGAGTGTAGTGAACTTTGTGGTGGACGGAGTGCGAGCGCAATTCTGATCGTGCGCGGCCCCGCTCCAAAACATGTACATCAGCCTCCAAAAGCTGCAAAAAATGACATGTTTGGAGGCTGGCGTACATGTTTGGATAGGGGCGAGGGCGGCGACGGACGAAAGTCACGCCTGTGCCACGTCCGATGTGCTAGCGTTTGGGTGAATAAAACGAGCCCGTGCGGAAAGGATCCGGACCGTATGCAACGTGGAAGTACATCTCCGCTGTCCCGCGAGACCGATGCACCCGAAACTATCGTCAAGCTGGAGTGCGACATCGACGATGCGTCGCCCGAGGTGCTCGCCTATGCCGCGGACCGCCTGCGCGAGGCGGGCGCCCGCGAGGTGCACTGGTTGCCTCTCTACTGCAAAAAAGGCCGCCCCGGTTGGCAGCTGCAGGTAATCTGCGCCCGCGAGGACATTGACCGTCTGCAGACGATTATCTTTTTGGAAACCACCACGAACGGCATCCGGCGCCAGGTGATGGAACGCGTCTGCCTGCCGCGTCGTTTTGAGCAGGTCGCGACGCCTTGGGGCGAAGTGGCCGTCAAGGTGGCCACCCTGCCCGACGGCAGTGAGCGTGCGGCGCCCGAGTACGAGGACTGCGCCCGTCTTGCCCGCGAGCATAACGTGCCGCTCCAGCGCGTGATGCAGACGGCACAAGCCTCGGCACTGCGATTTGAATAGCGCGGCCGGCGACATCTCGCGCCCGGCCACATCAGCCCCACCCGAAAGGACCACCATGAAATACCTCATCGCTTCCGACATTCACGGCTCGGCATACTGGACCGAGCGTCTGGTCGCCGCAATCGAATCCGAGCAGCCCGACCGCATCGTGCTGCTGGGCGACCTGCTCTACCACGGCCCGCGCAACGACCTGCCGCGCGACTACGCCCCCAAGCGCGTGATTCCGCTGCTCAACGCCCTGGCCGACCGCATCATCGCGGTGCGCGGCAACTGCGACGCCGAGGTCGACCAGATGGTCCTCGACTTTCCCGTCATGGCGGACTACGCCACGCTGTTCGATGAGGCCGGCCGTGAACTGTTCCTGACGCACGGCCACGTCTTTGGCGCCGGCATGCACAACAGCGTCGACCACGCGCCCGCGCTGCCCGAGGGCTCCGCGCTCGTCTACGGCCATACACACATCAAGGTTAACGAGGCAAGCGAGGCGCACCCGGGCCTGTGGCTCTTCAACCCCGGCAGCGTGAGCATCCCCAAGGACGGCACGCACAGCTACGGCATCTACGAGGGCGGAGCGTTCCGTCATGTGATCCTGGAGGAGGAATAACCGTGGCGCAGCACATGGCTCAGCAAAATGCCGAGGGTTCGCGCGATCTGTCCACGCTGGTCGATGCGTCGGCTGAGCTGCAGCATCTGGTGCAGACCGTCTGGCGCCTGCGTCAGCCCGATGGCTGCCCGTGGGACCGCGAGCAGACGCACCGCAGCATTGGCAAGAACATGATCGAGGAAGCCTACGAGGCGCTCGATTGCATCGAGGCGGACGACGTGGCGCATCTGCGCGAGGAGCTGGGCGACGTGCTCATGCAGGTGGTACTGCATGCGCAGATTGCGGCGGACGCCGGCGAGTTTACACTTGCCGATGTGGCACGCGATATCGACGCCAAGCTCATCCGTCGTCATCCGCACGTGTTTGGCGATGCGGACGCCGAGAGCTCCGATGAGGTGCTCAAGATCTGGGACGAGGTTAAGCTTGCCGAGAAGGCTGCAAAGGACAAGGCCGTGGCAGCGGGCGAGGCTGCGCCCGAGGGCCTGCTCGACGGCGTGCCCACGCATCTGCCGGCGCTGATGCAGGCTCAGAAGGTGTCGCGCAAGGCGGCTGCCGTGGGCTTTGAGTGGGAGACAGTCCAGGACGTGTGGGACGAGGTCGCCGAGGAGCGCGCCGAGTTTGAGGCCGAGACTCCCGGCTCGCCCGAGCGCGAGATGGAGTTTGGCGACCTGCTCTTTGCTCTGGTCAACGTTGCGCGCAAGGAGGGAATCGACGCCGAGAGCGCCCTGCGTGCCAGCACGGCAAAGTTCCGCCGCCGCTGGGCCGCGATGGAGCAGATGGCGGCCGACGCCCACGTGGATCTGGCCGAGCTTTCGACCCACGGCCTCAATGACCTCTGGGATGCCGCAAAGGCAGAGGAGTAAGACTGCGGGAACGACGGGCTGACACGCCTCATCGTTCCCGCTAAATTTTTCGAAAATCAAGTGTATCCCTCGGTTAACTTAGGGCATAATGCAAAAAGTGCGACATGGCTAACTTACGGAGGCGCACCGACGGTGCACGGTCAGCCGGTCGCTTGCATCCACTATGTTTCCAAGTGAGAAGGAGACAACATGAGCGATATTTTGGACGTCTACGGTCGCGAGGTGCTCGACAGCCGCGGCAATCCCACCGTCGAGGTCGAGGTCGTGCTCGAGGACGGCAGCTTTGGCCGCGCAATGGTGCCTTCGGGTGCTTCGACCGGCGCCTTTGAGGCCTGCGAGCTGCGTGATGGCGACAAGGGCCGCTATCTGGGCAAGGGCGTCTCTCGGGCCGTCGAGCACGTCAATAACGAGTGCGCTAACGCCGTCGTGGGCCTCGACGCCTTCGACCAGCGCGCCGTCGATGCCGCGCTGATTGCCGCGGACGGTACCCCCAACAAGACCAAGCTCGGTGCCAACGCCATCCTGGGCGTGTCGCTGGCCGTCGCCCGCGCCGCTGCCGAGTCGGCGGGTCTTTCGCTGTACCAGTACCTGGGCGGCGTCAACGCCCATCTGCTGCCCACGCCCATGATGAACATCCTCAACGGCGGCGTGCATGCCGACAATAACGTCGACTTCCAGGAGTTCATGATCATGCCAGTGGGCGCCCCGAGCTTTGCCGAGGGTCTGCGTTGGTGCGCCGAGGTCTACCACACCCTCAAGGGCGTGCTGCACGAGGCAGGCCTGGGCGGCGGCGTGGGCGACGAGGGCGGCTTTGCGCCCAACCTCAAGACCAACGCCGAGCCGTTCGAGTACATTACCAAGGCCGTCGAGAAGGCTGGCTTTAAGCCCGGCGTTGACTTCATGTACGCCATGGATCCGGCCTCGACCGAGTTCTACAACGCCGAGACCGGCATGTACGAGCTCAAGGGTGAGGGCGTGGAATACACGAGTGCTCAGATGGTTGATTACTGGGAGAAGCTCGTCGACACCTACCCCATCATCTCCATCGAGGACGGCATGGCCGAGGAAGACTGGGACGGTTGGGTCGAGCTTACCCGCCGCATTGGCAACAAGGTGCAGCTGGTGGGCGACGACCTGTTCGTCACCAACACCGAGCGCCTCAAGAAGGGCATCGAGCTGGGTGCCGCCAACGCGATCCTGGTCAAGGTCAATCAGATCGGCACGCTCACCGAGTCGCTCGAGGCCATCGAGACCGCCAAGGAGGCCGGTTACGCCTGCATCGTGAGTCACCGCTCCGGCGAGACCGAGGATTCCACGATCGCCGACCTGGTCGTGGGCGTCAATGCCGGCCAGATCAAGTCGGGCGCCCCGTGCCGCAGCGACCGTATCGCCAAGTACAACCAGCTCATTCGCATCGAGGACGAGCTCGAGGGCAGCGCGCGCTACGCCGGCAAGGCCGCGTTCTACAACATTCGCTAAACGGGCGAATTTGGCGAGGAGGAGGCTGACTCGGTTCCGCCCCGCCTTGGCTGGACGCCGCAAAGCGCTGTGGGCGCTGGGCCATATGGCTCAGCGCCTTTTTTATGTCGAGCAAAGGCTGGCGAAGGCGGTGCGGGCGCTCGTGCTATAACTAAAGGACTTAGCGCAAACAAACCTCAACCGCACAAGGCGCACATGGATCAGATTTACGACAACAGGTACTATTCCGCCGGTTCGCGCGAGCCGTCGCCTCGCCGTGCGCGCACGGTGCAGCTCGGTGGGTCCGCCTACGCCGGCGCCGACCGCTCCACGCAGCGCCCGACAAGTACCTCGCGCCCCAATGCTCATGTGAATACTTCGGCAGATGGACCGGTGCGCCCGGCACGTTCGACACATGCGTCGCGTCCCTCGGCCCAGACGCACGACAGGTCGAGCAGGCCTTCGAGCCGTCTTTCGGGCTCGGACTTTATGCGCTACGCCAACGACAATGCGGTGGTCAAGGCGATCTATGACTTTACGCATGGCTCTCTGCGTCCGCTGTTTATCGGTATCGTGGTGGCTCTGGCGCTCGTGAGCCTGTATTTCCCCGTGCGCGACCTGTACGTTGCAAAACGCTCGAACGACATCTTGGCCAAGCAGGTCGAGATTCGCGAGCAATACAAAGATGAGATGAAAAAAGACACTGACAAGTGGTTCTCGGAAGAGGGCATTAAGGATCGGGCACGGGAACTGGGCATGGCGATGCCCGGCGAGAAGAGGATTGAAGTGCTGGGCCTGGACGATGATTCGGATTCGTCGTCGAGCAAAAAGTCCTCAAACGCCAAGAAGGCCAGTGAAGTGGCCAAAGAGATCGAAGAGGTCGGCAAGGACGCACCGTGGTACATCCAGACGCTCGATATGCTGTTTGGATTTAACGGCGTCGAGGGCCAGACGGTCGCGTCCAGCGGCGAGTAGGCGAGTAGCGCCCGGAGGGGAGCCCGCAATGGCAGATTGCAAACGATATAAGGTGGCCGCGATCGACCTGGGAACGGTGTCGTCGCGACTGGTGTTGGCCCAGGTCGAGGGCGGGGCGATCGTGGAATCGTCCAAGCATACCGAGATTACCGACCTGGGCGAGGGCGTGGACGCGACGGGTCGCTTTTGCGAGGCGGCTGTCGAGCGTGTGCTCGATGCGTGTCGCATGTTTGTGGATGAGGCACGTGCCTTTGGGGCCGCCTGCGTCTGCACCACCTGCACGAGTGCCGCGCGCGATGCGTCCAATGCCGCGCTGCTGCTGGACGGTCTGCGCGATCTGGGGCTCGAACCGCAGGTGATTCCGGGCGAGGTCGAGGCGCGCCTGACGTTTTTTGGCGTGGCACACGACTTTGCTGGCGAGCGCATCATCGTCGCCGATTCGGGCGGTGGCTCCACGGAGCTCGCGACGGGCGTCTATGCGCCTGAGCGCGGGGTCTTTGCGCTGGAGGGAACGCGCTCACTGGACATCGGTTGCCGTCGCGTGACGGAGCGGTTTTTCTCGGCGCTGCCGCCCGCGGACGGCGAGCTTGCGGTTGCCGCCGCGTGGGCGGGCGAGCAGTTCTCCGCCTATTTTAAGGGCCTGCCGAGCAATTATGAGCGTGCAGAGCGCCTGGTCGCGGTGGGCGGTACCGTCACTACGCTCGTGGCGCTGGTCCACGAACTGGAGCCGTACGACTCGAGCTTTGTGCACCTGCGCGAGCTTTCGATGGAGCAGATTTCTGCCGCTATCGAGCGCATGTCCACGCTGGACGTGGAGAGCATTGCCGCGTTGCCAGGCGTGCAGCCCAAGCGCGCGGGCGTGATTCTGGCCGGCGCCGTGGTGATTCGCGAGCTCATGCGCGCCGGTGGCTACGATGCGCTCACCGTAAGCGAGAACAGCCTCCTCGCCGGCATGGCCGCCGCCATCAACGAGGTTCTCGACGGCGCGACTCCCACCATCGCCTGGACCCCGAGCCTGAGCGCCCTTTAACCATCCCCTCATAAGTTGCGGTGAAATGCGGACTAAAATCGCCCTTTCGGGCCCCAACCAGTCCCTATTCCACCGCAACTCAACAGCCGGCACCTAGGGACGTTTTGGGGACAGTCCTTGCTGAGCGCCTCCGCAGCCTTTATGCCAGTTTGTCGATTTGCCCAATTTCCCAAAGCGGAATATTGACGAGCGTGTCCTCGTCTCTATATGCCGCCAGAGAGCTCCTCACGCAACGCTCGAGTTTGAATTTTTCGCAGGCTATTTTCAGACTCTTCGCTTTAAGGTTCTCTGCCGCCTTGACCTCAATCGGAAGCACGGTTCCCGCATGGTCGATGGCAAAGTCGGTTTCGGCATTGCCAGAGGTAGAGGACCAATACACGGGAGTTTTGTCTTGGAGCAAAAGCTCCTGCGCGACGTATTGTTCGGTCAGCGAACCTTTGAACTCGGTAAAAACAGCGGATCCGTTAAGAACGATGGCCGGAGAGAGACCGGAGAGCGCTCCGAGGATGCCGGTGTCGATGCAGAACAGTTTGAAGCCCGAGAGGTCTTCGTAGCTCGAGAGCGGTGCCTTTAGAGCGGAAACACGTGGCGCCTTATGAACGATTCCGTAGTCCGTGAGCCACTGGAGGCTTTCCTCAAAATCGCGTGCGCGCGCTCCAGGGCGAAGGGCGCCATAGACAAACTTCTTGTTCTCCTTGGCAAGCTGGCCGGGAAGGGATTTCCAAACCAACCTCATGCGCTCGACGATGCGGGCGGGTGCATGTTTGCCAAAATCGGATTCGTAAGCCTCGATGATTTGCTGCTGAAGCCTTCGGGCTTCAATGAAGTCGCGTGTCTCGGCGAAAGCGGAGACAACTTCGGGCATACCACCGACAACAAGGTATTCCTTGAGCAAGTGCACGAGCTTTTCGGTGACGTTTGCTAGAAGGTTCATGTCTGCGGCAAGGATGGCGTCGGCGAGCGGGTTGCCGTCGACGGCGCGAACGAACTCGGCAAACCCCATGGGACGCATGGTGAGCTGGTCGATTTTGCCGACGGGAAATGACTCGTTTTCGCGTCGGAGCGCGAGGCCCATATAGGAACCGGCTGCTACGATGTGGTATTCGGGTGCAAGCTCGTTGAAGTACTTGAGCGAGGTGATCCCGCGTGGCGCCTCTTGGATCTCGTCGAAGATGATGAGCGTGTCTGTCGGCGTTACGGTTTGGCCACGTAGGAGCTCTATCTGGGAGATGATGCGCTTGGGGTCGAGGTCCCCATCGAACAGCGAGCGTGTGCTCGGCTCGAGCATAAAGTCAAAACGAATGACGCTTCGATACTGCTGGCTTGCGAATTCGTTAAGAAGCCAAGTCTTTCCTGTCTGGCGGGCTCCCTTAAGCAAGAGAGGTTTGCGATTCGCCCTTGATTTCCAAGCGATAAGTTCACTCATAAGCTGTCGTTGCATATTGCCTCCCAACCCTCTCGGCTAGTATAAGACCATTTGGGCGTTTCCATCGGAAAATGTGCGAGACAACCACGTTTTTCCATCGGAAAATGTGCGAGACAACCACGTTTTTCCATCGAAAAATGTGGGAGTGCCAATCTAAGTTGCGGTGAAAAAGTTCTTAAATGAGCTGGTAACCAGTCAAAACAGGAACTATTCCACCGCAACTTATCATCCGTGTCGGCATCCACAAGAAACGAGCCCGCGTCTCCGGGGGACACGGGCTCGTAAACAATGCGTGGTAGGGGCGGTGGGACGTCTGCGAATTTGCGCAGCAAATACGCACCGGCCTCGGTCGCCTGCCGGCGCCCTCGCC
>URUW01000050.1 GCA_900551205.1 uncultured Collinsella sp.
CGCTGCGGGTGATGGTGGCGCCGATGGCAAAGGGCATGCAGGCGATGACCGGATACAGGTAACGCATGTAGGTCGAGCCGTTGCAGGGACCGATCAGGCACACGGCGAGCACACCCAGCAGCGGCACCCAAATGGCCAGCCCGCGCCACGAATGACGGCGTAGCAGATAGACCACCACGGCGATCATGATCCACACATAGGTGGCCGAGCTCATGGCGAGCGAGATAAACGGGATGCGTTGTACTGCCACGCGATACAGGTTAATCAGGTGGTCGCACCAGCGCACAACCTTGCTATCGACCGGATGGAAGTCAAAGTACTTGAGGTTATCGGGCTTCGCCATAATCTCGGCACTGCGCGACGTGCTGTAGACCCACGCATCGCGGGCACTCGGATAGAAGTACCCATAGTAGTTATTGATGAGCGCCGAGATATAGCACTCGGGATCCCTTTTGAACATCTGGGCCCACACCTCAAAATAGGCCTTGATGTCTTCCTGCGAGGCGTACTCGTTAAAGCAATTTTTGACGGCGTCCGACTTGTCCGGGTTGTAACGGCGGCCCAGATTCTCGTACTTGAGCACACGGTCGATCACGGCACGCTCTTCGTCGGTCACCAAGCCGTCGCAAGGAGCCTCCACGATGGTGCCGTCCTCCTTAACCGTAGGGTTGACGCCCGAGTTGAGGCCGTCGTGCTTTTGGACGAAACGAGCCGTCTGCTGGAACGGAATCGAGAGGATTTCGCGCTTGGAGCCGGGCGTAATGTCGTGCGCCGGCATAAAGACCTTGGTGAAGTACATATTAGAGGCAAGGCAGAGCGCGAGCACCGCGAGAACGCCAACCCAGCGGAAACGCGGGATGGCGCCCGAAGGCGCAGCACCAGTCTGCTTGGCTGCACGACGAGCCACATGCACGTCCCATACGCAAAACGCCGCCGCAATCACGCAGGCCGCCAACGGAAAGACCAGACCGCCATTGCGCAAAAACGTGGAACCCATGGCAGCCAGCGCAAGCAACAGCCAGTCGTGGCGCGCAAAGAGCACGGGCCTCTGTTCGCCCGCACGCTCGGCATTGGCATCACGACGGGGCAAGCCACATGCCACGAGCTTGACGGTCTGTACCAGCAGCACCAAAAACGCGTCGGCAAAGAGCACGTCTTTGGTGAGCAACGCCGCGTAGTTAGAGAACATCGGCATAAACGCAAAGAACAGCAGGATCGCACCGCGAACCGGCAGGCTCACGCCCAGTTTGCGCAGCGACGAAATGGAATAGGCCATGCAGGCAGCCGTGATGACAAATTGAGCGCAGGTATAGATGATGAGGCCCGCGTTAGCGCTGTTGAACAGCGAAAGCCCCAGCTGAACGCACGAGCCGATAATGGCCGTGTGCACTACGGGATGATGCCCGTTGAGCAGCACGTTGGGGTTGAGTAGGCGCAGGTAGTCGCTCGTGCCATTGGGATAGTTGAACCACTGGCGAATCTGCGCACCCGTATCTCCCATAAAAAGGCCGGGCAGCGAAGCGATGAGCGTGGGCGCCCAGGCGATCATAAGCACCAGGAAGGGCCCGGCAAAGGGATGGACCGAGAGCACGGCGTGAGCCACACGCCATACGCGGCCAAAGTGCGCTTCGGAAAACGGAATGCGCCGAGAGCTCAGCCAATCCAGGCACTCAAAAGCCAGATAGAAGGCCACGATCGCTAGGAGCATCCAGCCCGCGCCGCCAATCCAGGCGCAGATGATGCGGGCCTTGTCGCCAAGAACAATCTCGGCCGAGTCGATAAGGTCGTAGCTGCGGCCGAACACCATGCAGATGGCGAAAAACAGCGACGGCAGAATAATCGATGGGCGCCAGGTGTCGCCACGGCCAAAGAACACGTAGCGAAACGGCAGCGTGAGCAGGCAGGCAAGCGCAAGCAGCATGACCGCGTCGGTATGGCCGGCAAACGAGAGGAGCACCTCGTAGCACACGTACAGCATGCCCGAGGCTTTGGGGTCAATCGCCAAGACTGCGTTGCTCGACACCGGGGCGGGATCGATGGAAAACGCCGTGGTCGCCAACAGCGCGAGCAGAAATGCGATGAGCGTCTGCTTGGCGGGGTAGCGCTTAAACCAGACGATGCGGGCAGCGTCGCGCGCAGCCGTTGTGGAGAGATCGGAATCCTTCACAGTCCGAAAGCCTTTCTAGAAACCTATCAAACTCAGCAAAACCACCACAAAGGTGCCTGTGTCCCCTTTGTGGTGGTTAGGCGTCGAGGTAGATGCGCTGGGGACGGTTGCGGTGTCGCGCGAAGATGATGAGCGCCAGGCCGGCGATCACGAGCGGAAGACTCAGCAGCTGCCCCATCGTGATGACGCCGCCCAGCAGATAGCCAAGCTGGGCGTCGGGCACGCGCACGAACTCGACGAGGAAGCGGACGATGCCGTATCCCATCACGAACACGCCCATAAACGTACCCTGAGGCAGCAGCGGCTTTTTGCGGCTGAGCACCTGCAGAATGCAAAAGAGCACGATGCCCTCAAGAAATGCCTCGTAGAGCTGGGAGGGGTGACGCGGCATATCGCCCGCAGTCCCGCCAAAGACCACACCCCAGGGCAGATCGGTCGGCTTGCCCCACAGCTCACCGTTGACAAAGTTGGCACAACGGCCCAGGCACAAGGCCAGCGGCGCGCCGATGACGGCAAGGTCTGCCAAAGTCCATGCGTCGAGCTTATACATGCGGCACACGATGATGCCGCCGATAATACCGCCCACCAAACCGCCATGGAAGCTCATGCCGCCCTCGTTGGTGGCAAAGATCTCGAGCGGGTGCGCCCAGTAGTAGCCATCACCGTAAAAGACGACGTAGAACAGGCGCGCACCGATAATGAGGCCAAAGACCACGCCGACCACGACACTCGTCAGGTCGTCAATCGTGATGTTAAAGCCCCAACGACGCTGCGTGCGGTACATAACGACCGCCGTGAGCAGGGCGCCGACCACGTAGGCCAGGCCGTACCAGTAGATAGTGATGGGGCCCGCCGAGATCGCGACGGGATCAAGCATATGGTAGAGGTCGTTGAGCATATCGATCCCCTGCTCCCTACATACAAATGCGGCCGCGGGCCTTACGCTCGCAGCCGCATATTTGGACGTAACGTCTATGCGGAGCGTACCGTCCGCAGCTTTCGCATCTTAGAACGGCGCGTACTCGTCGTACAGGTCCTCGGCCTCGCCGGAAGCATTGACCTGCTCAACGCGGGTAACGCCGGGCACATGCTCCTTCAGGATGCGCTCGATACCCATGGAAAGGGTTAGCGAGCTCATGGGGCAGCCGGCGCAGGCGCCCTGCAGCTCCAGCTTGACAACACCCTCGTCGTCGACGCCCACATACTCCATATCGCCGCCATCGGCCTGCAGGTTGGGGCGAATCTCTTCAAGAACCTTCTTAAGCAGCTCTTCGTTAACAGCCACAGGGGCTCCTTTCTCACAATAACGCGGGCACGCCCGCGGACAGGGGCTATGTTACTACAGCCATGTACCCGCTTAGGCGCCAGCCATGCGTGCGGACACGACTTTCACGAGCAGTCAATTTGGGACGGGTCTCTTTTGGCTGTTTTGCCGCCAGCTGGCGTTGGCACGCGCTGCTGCTGAGTCTGCTCCCCGGTACCAATCTGGACATCGACGATGACCTGGCGGTAGCTGATGCCGCAGGAGTCGAGAATGCGGCGGCTGATACGGCCGTCATCGGTGTCGGCATACTTATTGTCCAGGTAGACGACCTCGCCCACGCCCACCTGCGCCAGGATCTTGGCGCAGTCGTGGCACGGGAACAGCGTGACGTAGACCGTGGAACCCTCGAGGTCCTTGAGCGAGCCACGGTAGTTGAGCACGGCGTTGGCCTCGGCATGGACCACGTAGTTGTGCTTGTCCTGCAGCGGGTCATCGCTCGTACCCCACGGGAAAAAGTCGTCGTTGAGCGCCGAGGGCGTGCCGTTGTAACCCACCGAAAGGATGCGGTGGTTGGTGCTGGCGATGCATGCTCCCACCTGCGTGTTGGGGTCCTTGCTACGGCGCTGCGCGGCGATGGCCACGCTCATAAAGAACTCGTCCCAGCTAATGACGTCCAGGCGCTTGCCTGACGAAGTTTGATGAAGATCGTCCGACATGGCAGACACCTCCGTAATCGCAATAGTTTGACCCATTGTAGCAAGTGAAAGGTGGAGGCGTTTGTCCCACCGGCGCCCTCACTTTTACACGCGGCGGGGCTTTTGGTTGATGCGGTAGAGCTCGGCGAGACCCCGCAGCGTCAGCGCGTCGTCGACCGTCAGACTGTGACCGACCAGCGACGCGAGCGCCTCGGCGTCGTCGCCGGTAATGACGATGGGCACGTCGCCCTCCCCCGCGGCCTTGATCGCGCGCATCTCGGCGAGCACCATGTCGAGCATGCCGTCGATGCGGGCCACCTCGCCCAGAACCACGCCCGAGCGCATGGCCTCGCGCGTGTTGCGACCGATGACGTGCGTTGGCGCCGAAGGCTCGACCTGCGGCAGGCGCGCTGCTGCCGCCGAGAGCGAACGGGCGCCGAGTGCCAGCCCCGGCGCGATAACGCCGCCCACAAAGGTACCGTGCGCGTCGATGACCTCGATATTGGTCGTCGTGCCCAGGTCAATCACGATGCACGGCGACCCGTAGACGGCGCGGGCCGCCACGGCATCGGCGATGCGGTCGGGGGCGATCTCGGCCGGATCGTCGTAGTGCACGGGCATGCCGGTCTTAAGTCCCGGCCCCACGGTGAGCACGCGCCCCGTGCAGGTGCGGGAAAGCGCCGTCTTCCAAGGGCGCTCGAGCGCCGGGACTACACAGCTCAGCACGGCCGCGGCGGGTGCAAGCACCCCGGGCACACCTGCATCGGCGGCGAGCGCGCCCATGACCTGCACAAGTCGCATGCGCGCTTCGTCGGCCGTAATGCTCGACGGCGTCGTGATCTCGCATGTCGCAAGCGGACATTCCTGCGCCGCGGCCGAATCCTCTGCAAACAGGCCAAAGCGAATGAACGTGTTGCCCACGTCGACCGTCAATATATATGCGCACCCATTAAGCATCGTCGGCGCTCCTTTCGTCTGCCCAGCAGTATATCGCCTACCTAAACCAGTCATCCCAAAATGACTAGCTTGCGGCTATACTGGTGCGCGGTCGTTTGCGAGCTCACGCGGCGGCCCTTGGTAACCCGACTTCCCGCGCCGTATCCGTAACGGCGCTCCCGGGGGAAGCGGATATACGCAAAGGAGTTTTATATGAGCAATCCCTCGAACCGCGCTTCGATGCGCGGGCAACTCACGCTGCGCGGCGTCGTCATCGGCGTCCTTGGCTGCGTGATCATCACGGCAAGCTCGGCCTACACGGCCCTCAAGATGGGTGCACTCCCCTGGCCGATTATTTTCGCTGCCGTCATCTCGCTGTTCTTCCTGAAGCTCATGGGCAACGCCAGCCTCAACGAGGCCAACGTCACCCACACCATCATGTCCGCGGGCGCCATGGTCGCCGGCGGCCTGGCGTTTACCATCCCGGGCGCCTGGATGCTGGGCTATGCCGACCAGATCAGCTGGCTCGACATGTTTATCGTGGCACTCGCCGGCACCATCTTGGGCCTGCTGGCAACGGCGCTCATCCACCGCCACTTTATCGTGGACGCCGCGCTGGAGTTTCCCACCGGCAATGCCGCAGCTCAGACCCTGCGCGCCACCGAGGCCGGCGGCAAGACCGGCAAGCAGCTCTTTGGCTCCATGGCCATCGCAGGCATCTACAGCGTGCTTCGCGACGCTCTGGGCGTGGTGCCCAGCATGCTGTGCACGCTCAATATCCCCGGCGTGACCTTTGCCATCTATAACTCGCCCATGCTGCTCTCCATCGGCTTTTTGATGGGCTTCGCCCCGGTTGCCTTCTGGTTTGCCGGCGCGCTGCTAGGTAACTTTGGCATCATCGTGGGCGGCACCGCTGCCGGTCTATTCGACGTTGTGACTGCGCAGGGCATCGTCAAATCACTCGGCATGGGCCTCATGATGGGCTTTGGCGTCGCCGTCGTCCTCAAGGACATCCTGCCGCAGGTCGCCGGCATCGCCCGCGGCCTCGCCGCCGACAGCTCCAGCGACACCGACGAGCAGTCGCTCATCTCGGGCTCGCTTAAGCTCGACGCCGGCATCATCGGCCTGGGTACTGCCGCCATCGCCGTGATCGTCGCCATCGCGCTCGACCTTGGCCCCGTCCCGGCCGTCATCGTCACGCTGTTCACCTTTGTCACCACCATCATGAGCGCGCAGAGCTGCGGCCAGACGGGCATCGACCCCATGGAGATCTTCGGCCTCATCGTCATGCTCATCGTGGCTGCCTTCGCACAGATCGCCCAGGTCAAGCTGTTCTTTATCGCCGGCATCGTGGCCGTGGCATGCGGCCTTGCGGGCGACGTCATGAACGACTTTAAGGCCGGCGCCGTGCTGGGCACCAATCCGCGTGCGCAGTGGATCGGCCAGGCCATCGGCGGCATTGTGGGCGCCCTGGTCGCCGCTGCCGTCATGGTCGCGCTCGTCACCGCCTATGGTCCGGACGCCTTCGGCCCCGACAAGAGCTTTGTGGCCGCGCAGGCAAGCGTGGTCGCCACCATGGCCTCGGGCATCCCGAGCGTGCCGTGGTTCGCAGGCGGCTTTATCGCCGGCATCGTCATGTACTGGCTCGGCATTCCGGCCATGATGATCGGCCTAGGCGTGTACCTGCCGTTCTACATGTCGCTCACGGCCTTCTTGGGCTCCTGCGTCAAGCTCGCCTACGACAAGTGGGCCGCACGCCGCGACGCCGCTGCCGGTCTTTCGGACGAGGAGAAGGCCTCCAAGGATGCCGCCTTCCAGGAGCAGGGCCTGGTCGTCGCCAGCGGCCTGCTCGGCGGCGAGTCCATCGTCGGCGTTATCCTGGCGTTTGTCTCTGTTGGTCTGAGCCTGCTAGGGTAGGCTGAACAACAACGCACCAGCGCAGAGCGCGGGGTCGGAATCAAACCGGCCCCGCGCTTTTTTGTCTATTTGACTCTTATGATCCTCACGGCGTTTTAGCCATGTCGATTGGCCTGACTTCCAGGTCAACAAACCTTGTCTGACACCTCGCCTAACGCGGTGTAGAGTAAAGACGACAGACGCAAGAAGCGGCTCAGAAGCTAAACGAGGTAAGCATGGAACTCGACAAACAACAGATCAAGCGGCTGCGCGAGCGTCATCATCGTCGTCACGGTATACGCCCTGCACACAGCGAGGCCATGGAGAATGCCACCCGTTTCCTTAAGCAGGCGTTCAACATACGCGAGGGACGCGCGCCCTATCACGTGATTCGCAAGCGCTTTGTAAACGGGGCGCGCCTGACTGGCTCACACTTATGCATCCTGATCATTGCCATGTTGATCGCGAGCATCGGCCTCGATATCGACTCGGACATTGCCATCGTGGGCGCCATGCTCATCTGTCCGCTCATGGGCTCGGTCCTTGCCATGGCATACGGCATCGCCACGCTCGACCGCGAGATTGCCGTCGAGGCAATTGCCGGCCTCGCGCTGCAGATGGTCTTTTGTCTAATCACGTCCACGCTGTACTTTAAGCTCTCGCCCCTTGGCACCACCACGGCCGCCATCATCGACAACTCGACACCGACTGTGTGGGACCTTGCCGTCGCGCTCGCGGGCGGCTTTGCGGGCGGACTGGGCAACTCGCGCGACCAGGAACCCGCCACGCTCATCGCCGGCGTGGCCGTGGCGACCGCGCTCATGCCGCCCCTGTGCGCGGCGGGCTATGGCATCGCCATCGCGAGCGGGTCGCTGTTTCTCTCGGCCCTCTACGAGTTTGGCATCAACGTCGTCTTTATCGCGCTGGCGGCCGAAGCCGTACTACTTCTTTTGCGCGTGCCGCTCAAGCGCGACCTCAACGGCGACGGCATTGTGACCGCCGAGGAAAATGCCGAGGTCGATGAGCTGTCACACAAGGTGCGCCGCCGCATCATCGTGGGTACGGTGATCTTTGCCATCCCCTGCATCGTCATGACCGCGGGGTCCATTGGCTCGGCACAGGCCGGCGTGCAGGACGGCTACGGCGTCACCGAAACCACGCGCGAGCTTGCCGCGGTGCTGCCGGGCTTTAAGGATTACACCGTTGCCGTCGAGACCTCGGCCACCGAAGGCGAGGAGGAGGGCCTTGTCGAGCGCGAGGTTGTCGCCCACGTGACGACAAGCGAGGCGCTTGGGGCACACGACCGCCGTGTAGCCCGCAAGCTCATCGACCTCAATGTGCCCGAGCTCGATCGCGTGGAGTTTGATGTGCAGTAATACGCGACGTGGGATGGATGCGCGCAGCCGCGAGTCACGACATGGCGCAGACGTGACGCGGGCCACGAGCAAATAGCGGGGCGCGGTCCATGGCCGCGCCCCCGCTCGCTGATTTATTGCCGTGAATCATCTGTCCGCATCGACATCGCCAGACTCCACTGTAAACGCCGGACCGGTACTCACCAGATAAAAACGGGTCACCCTGGTATCTCTAAATAGGTAGAGCAAGCCCTGATCGCGTCGGCGCGAAATATACGCCACGTGGACCGTACCGAATTCTTCGCCGTTTTCCTTCTTTAATATCAGGATGTTGGGGTCATCCGTACGCTTAAACTGCCCGTCTGTGCAGATTCCGTCTTGGTCGACCAGCTGCCATCGACAGTTGTCCTCCTCAAGAAAAGCCAGGGTTTCCCGACTCGTTTTGTCATCCCGATAGTAACCGTCAATGGCAAAGCCTTCGGAAACGCATTCCTGCATATAGGATGTTTCTCGATTTATAGCAAACTGCCCTGCAGCGCCCAGGAGCACAGCCAGGCAGACCACTGCGAGGGCTATCGAGATAGTACGGCGGTTCATGTCAACCAGCCCGATACTTGTTTAACGGAGTGCAAAACATACTTGGTACCTCCGGTATCATGACGAACGTCACCTACGGCCTGCCGGCAATCATATGTTTACAACATCAAACCATATGGTTACAACTCGTTGGAGATAGGTTCCATGAACGGACGATAATTTGCGGCGAACGGCTACATATGTTCATTATCTCAGGGTTCTGGAGGCAATTTTTGGTGCCACCGAGACGTTGTTTTCGGAAGTATGCGGCAAATTCCGGAGCCCTCGAGCACACCCCGGTTTTTCACCAATAAAACCGCAGGTACAAAGCTTGGGCATATCCAGTGTGCTCGGCCTATTCAAATTTTGCCGCATACTTCCGAAATCCGAGTCCGCTGAAGGCGCCTGCAACGCTATTTACGCAACATATGTGCAATAAAAACGAGTGGCAGCCGGTACGGCTACCACCCGTTTGCCTCATATCTAGCCCAAAGCAGGCCAACTACTTCTTAATGCCGCGTCCCAGACGCTTGACGACCGATGCAACGGCCTCCTCGCTGGCCGGTCCGCAGCTCACGCAGCCATCATGGGCACGCATCTGGCCGGTGACCTCGTCCATCGCGAGCGGCGCCACCTTCTCGAGCTTAAAGCCCTTGCCGGCGCGCATGTTCTCCTTGGCCACGCTGATCATGAGCTTAATGCGGTTGAGCTGGTTGACCTCGGATGCACCGGGGTCGTAGTCCACCGCGACGATGTTGCTCTCAGGGTGCTGCCGGCGCAGCTCCTTGATCACGGCCTTACCCACCACGTGGTTGGGCAGGCACGCGAAGGGCTGCGTGCAGATGATGTTGGGCGCACCATGGTCGATCAGGTCGAGCATCTCGGCCGTGAGCAACCAGCCCTCGCCCATGTTGTTGCACACCGAAAGTACCGTACGGGCCTTTTCGGCCATGGTGCCGATGCGCTCGGGGGCCTCGAAGCGGCGGGACTTCTCGAGCATCTCCTCCACCGGCGTGCGCATCCAGTCCACAAGCTTGATGAGCGCTTGCATGCCCGCGCGCGTAGTAGCAGAGCTTCCCAGCTCGTCTTTCTGCAGCTCGGCGTTGCTCATGGAGTAGAGGAAGAAGTCGAGCAGGCCCGGCACCACGGCCTCGCAGCCCTCGCGCTCAATGATATCGACCACGTGGTTGTTAGCCGTGGGATGGAACTTGACCAAGATCTCACCGACCACGCCCACGCGCGGCTTGGTGCCCTCGCCCACGAGCGGCATGGTGTCGAACGCGCGGATGGCCTCGCGGCACAGCTTGGTGTAGTTGTGGCGGTTAAACTTGGGCGCCAGCTTGCGGGCACGCGCCATGTACTCTTCATAGAGCGTGTTGGCGGCACCAGGCGTGGCCTCGTACGGGCGGCAGCGGTAGAGCATCTGCATCATCACGTCGCCAAAGAGCACCGCGTAGACTGCCTGCTTAAGCAGCGCCGGCGTAATCTTAAAGCCGGGGTTGTCTTC